>JASFFJ010000171.1:0-11650 GCA_050124355.1 Desulfobacterales bacterium
GACTAAAACCCAATTCGGGTTGAATAAAGCCCCTGCCCCAGCTCAATCGGGGTAAATCTATCTTAAAGGAAGTTATGGCAAGATCATCCAAAAACAACCATTTGTTTCGAGGCCTTTTACAATCGGAAGACGGGGTCATTTCCAAAATTATAGACATGAACCAAGGTTCGATTAGATTTCAGACTATTTTCGGCCTCAATGATGATTTGGTCGATGAATTCAAGCATCGACCGGAGCACATCGTTTTCAGTGAACGTTCCAGAATCGCCAGATTGGGCATACAGATCAAGTGTGATCCACCCGATACCGATAGTTTGCAAGGGAATATGATAACCCTGACCCTGGTGGCTTCGGCCGTTATCCCGGGTTACCCCGGTTTGGATGAGTTTAAAGACTTTTTTACATTGGGACTGCCGGTGGGACGGCTGGTATTCTGCGATCCCGATGCCCTGTTAAGTTCGGATGAGGTTCTGGCAGCTATCGAACGTGCCGAGCTCAAGCTACCGGAATCAACCACCATCTCAAGCGAAGGCAGTATTGTGATTGCCCCACACAAAGTCGTTTGCCGGTTTAGAGAGCCATTGGACAGTGAGATCTTGGGCCGAATTTTACTACGTGAGGACGGACGCGAACTTCTCAACCGCTATCAGGTTCGCGATGCAATGCCTTCGGTGACGGTGGCGCCGGGCGAAGGGGTTGTGACAACCTGCTCCATGTATCTCAATGAACACTATGTCGTGTTGCAAAGCGGTTTTGCCCTGGGCAGAAACCTGCCGGCAACCGTGCTGGATCCCATTAAAACCCGCGGCATTCGAATTTATTTAGAAATTGTCAATCAAAGTGATCATCCGATTGTCAACCCATTAATATCGGCCAAGGTCTACAATGCTGCCAAGTCCCGCAACGGTCTGCGGCGCAGAAAAGCCGCGCAGAAAAGCGGTTACTATACCTATCGTCAATTGCGCGAATTCGAAGGACGCTTTAACTGCTTCGGTAAAACCACCTGCCATTTTTCAGACAAACCGGTGGCGGTCGCTATCGACCAGACGGACAGGCTAAATAAGGCGGCTGTCTTTTTAAACGGTCCCTCTGAGGATTGTGATGTGACCCGGGCTACGTGTTCGCTGGCCAGGAGTGATTTTTCGCCCAACAGCGAGTGCGCCCATGTGTATGCGACATCCAGGATCGCAGACAGCCTCGATCGAACGCCGGCGGTTTTGATCATGAAATATTTTCCCAATATCATCGAACATCGCGACATTATCAATCTGACCTGCGATGGAAAATTAAAGGCCCTTTATTTTTACGAACCGTCCTGTGAACACGGCCCCTTTTTATCTCAGCAGGACCACCATCGTTTGGAAGAATATTATGCCTTCGGTCTGGAAGTCTACTGGGTATCGGGACTGAATGACCGCCTGATGAAACACACGATGCGAGACGGCCTTGGCTACTTTGTGGCACCGGAGCGAATCGCTGATTTTCACAAGTCAATGCTGTTTGCATTTTACGGATCCAATCAGAAACTGTCACCCAAAGGGGAGGCAAAGCTTGGAGAACTGCTGGATGCCCTTATTGAATTTTGGGGGCAGCGCATCGGAATTGTCACCGGTGGTGGAAGTGGGGTGATGGAGCAGGCCAATACCCTGGCAAGAGAGCGGGGGATTCTCTCCGGGGCCAATTTCCTGGATATCACCGATCAATCCATGACAACCGATGTTGATTTTTGCCAGGTTTTTCAGGCAACCTGCCGTCACAGCCGGCAAAAATGGTTCGAGATCGCTTCATTTCCAATTTTCAACATTGGCGGTTTGGGATCGCTGGAAGAGCTCGGCATCACATTGTGCAATATGAAGCTATCCATTCTTGATCCCGTACCGGTTATATTATTCGACACGGAGGGCGGCGGTGATTTCTGGAACGGCATCGATGACCAGATTAACGAAATGATCAGACGGGGTAGGGCACCGGAGTGGATCAGGGACAACATCGTCATTACCGATGATCCCAAAACGGTTATCGATGTGTATCGCCAAGGTCTTCAGCTGTTTTAATCCATCGAAAAAAAAGAATTTTTACTTATTAGTTACGGTGAGTTGTTATACACCGGCCGAACAACCAGAATCGAATTCGATTGAAGCGAACAAGATATTGCCATTGATGAATCGGTCAATTAGTCAGCAAATCCGGCAGATCCGATGAAACAGAGATTAAAAAATTCTTTTTAAAAATCAGCGGCCACCAGCAGAGCGTGTTCCCACCGCCTTCCGGGGATCTTTTTCATACCCCCAGTTCTGCTGATGGTCGCTGATTTCATAGTTTGTCGGTGTGTTTAGACAGAAACTCCGCCACGCCTTCGGCAGTGGGTTTCATCCCGGCTTCGTCCTTATTCCATCCGGCGGGGCAGACTTCACCGTACTGCTCCGTAAACTGCAAGGCATCGACAACACGAATCATCTCGTCGACGTTTCGTCCTAATGGTAAATTATTAACCACCTGATGCTGTACGACACCTTGTTTGTCAATGAGGAAAGACGCCCGCATTGCTACGCCTTCCGGATGTTCAATCCCATAGGCTTTTGTAATCTCGTGTTTCACATCCGCTACCATTGGGAAATCCACCGCCCCGATCCCCCCGTCATTGATGGCGGTGCTGCGCCAGGCAAAGTGTGTAAATTGGGAGTCAATCGATACGCCAACAACCTCAACGCTGCGGCTTTTGAACTGCTCCATGCGTTTATGATGGGCAATAATTTCGGTTGGGCATACGAAGGTGAAATCCAACGGCCAGAAAAACAAGACCACATACTTTCCTCTCAGATCCGAAAGTTTAAAATCTTCTTTGATGACGCCCTCCGGCATAACCGCCGGAGCTGTAAAATCCGGTGCTTCTTTTGCTACCAATACACTCATTGTAATGTTCCTTTCTTAAATAAGGTTCCTGTCTATTTTTTGTGACTGGCTTAAGTCGTTTATTAACATGATTACTAAATCGAATTTTTCAAGAGCATTTCCTATAAGGAATCGCTGATTGGAGTGAGTTTGAATCGGATTCTTAAAACACCCTTATCAAAACTGGTGGAAGTGATCTGAAAACCTGGAATTTCACTTGAAGAACTGACGTGGGGGCCGATGCAGGGACAGGCGTCATAATTCCCTATTTGAACGATTCGGATGGTGTCACCGGTATCGCGGGGCAATTTATCGGTGTTATAATTCGCCATAGCTTCTGATCTGGATATATATCTTTCGGTTACCGGCAGATCTGCTTCGATGATCTGGTTGACCTGGGTTTGAATTTCTTGAACTTCCGGTTGAGATATTGGTCGTTCGAAGCGATAATCGCATTTGGACTTTTTCTTTTCGATGTGGGCATTAATGCATCGACCACAATTGAACATTCTGTCCATGGTCTGGTTGAGAATGTGTTCGGTTGAATGCATGCGTGGGTCAATTCTTTTTTTCATGGTCAATTCCAGCTATTGTAATAGTTCAGCCACTAAGGCACTGTAATTCTAAAAAGACCTTGGTTTTAAGAAGTGGCGCCGGTCGGCGCAGCAATTTTGGTAATAAGTAGATACATTTGGTTTCAGGTGTCAGGTTTCGGATGTCAGGAAGCCGAGTTGCTGATTCCTGAAAACTGAACACTGACACCTTCATTTTCTTACCGCATGTTGTCAGAAAAAACAGACTAAGGGCCTAATTTTATAGGTTTTCCTACCGTGAGCCCTGCAGATCGATGGCGGCCAAACCATTCAGAAATGTGTGGGACAGCTCCTCCGATATCAGATGTTCAAAAACATTGCCTTCCGGTGTAACACCCCTTATTTTACCGTCACTTAAAAATTTCGATAAAAGCCGTTTGCTTGTCTCTATGCGGTCAGCGGGTTCGGTTATCAGGATGTCACCGGGGGACTCAGCCTTAGCTATGTTAGCTATGCCGATTTTTTGGTCGATTAGGGATTTCATGAAATTGAGGATTCGAGCCAATCTGAGCACGGTGACAGCCTCTTTCCGGCTGGTTGTGTGAGCTAAGGGCAACGCGCTGGCGCGCATGCAAGAAAAATGATCGGGCAGAATACCCAGATTCTTACACAGATCATAATCTTTGCTGCCCGGCGCCGGATAAAAAATCGAGACGGCGGCCAGAACTCTCCGTTGGGCCAGATAAAGAAGATCTGAAATGGATCCTTCAGCACGCTGAAAAGGCGCGGCGCAGATTACATATCCCACGGCATTGAGACCGTAATCTGCGGCCAGTTTCAATGCCCGGTCAAATGCTGCACGGACATCGGACCGACCAAACCGTTTGAGCTGTTCGGCTGAGGTTGAGCCCAGTGAAAGGTTCAGGGTCCTGAATCCGGCGGCTTTCATGGCATGGATCACTTCTTCGTCCAGGGACGGCGGATAAAGTCCGTTCATGGCCCTGAGCTCCGGTTGGTTGGTACTGAAACGGCACTTGATTTCAGCGAGCAGTTTTAAAAACCAGCGGCGATCCAGGGAGAGGTTTTCATCCTCAAAGTCGATAAAACCGACATCATATTGATTCATATTGCACTGGATTTCATCGATTACGGACGCAACGCTTCTTTTACGATAACTTAGATAGGAGTTTGCCCCCACACTGCAATAGCTGCATGTCATCGGGCAGCCGCGACCGGCAACGACGACCATGGCGGCGCGTTTATTGCGGCGGTAAAAGCGCTGATGGAAAAGATCGGTGGCCGGTAACGGATGCTCGTCAGGATGTTTCATGCCTGCCGGCGGGTTGATGTGGAGGGTACCGTCTTTGCGCCTGAATACAAGACCGGGGATTGAATCATAGGCGCCGCCTCTCTTCACCGCTTCCGCCAGCAGGTGCAGTGATACCTCACCCTCACCGCGGATAACAAAATCCACTGCCCTGGATTCCATGACCGACCGCGGCAGGCTGCTGGGATGATGGCCGCCGATAACAATCCTGCCTTTCGGGTGGCAGGCTTTGACAATCTTGGCTGTTTGGAGCGCTTCCTGCAGGTAGGGGGTGAATAAAGATGAGATTCCGACCAGAAATGCCCCGGACGCTTTGGCCAATTTGCCGATGTGCTCAAAGCTGTAGCCAAAGTGTCGATATTGGTTAAACAGTGCAAAAGCAGACCTGTCCGGCCGCGGGTAATATTTTCGCAAATATTCCATTTCAGGCGGAAGCTCGCAGGCTCGCACTTTGGAGGTGGCCAGTGCATCGAGGATCTCCACCGAAAAACCGTTTTTTGTTAATGTCGATGCGATACAGGCCAGGCCATACGGAATGGTCCGCTTGGCTGTGAGGTAAAAATCTCTAATCGGCGGCTGAATGAGGAGTATGTCAGGCATGATAAGGAATGAATATTGTCGATTGAAGATTGAATATTTAAGGACCGCCTTCGGCGGGTCAATTTGAGTAATAATTGTCAAAATGGATTAACGTTACAATATCCCGAAGTAGCAGGTGATCCGTCAAGCGTACTATTGAATTCACAATTGAAAAGGTGAATATAAATTGATAGTATACCGCCAATCTTCAATCTTCAATCTTCAATTTTAAATTTTCCCTGGCTAGTCCGGGTTTTGTAATATTCCCTTTACGTGCAGTTGCTACAAATTTTTTCAGCAAGGGAAAAAATTTATGATTGGCCTTGGGAAACGGATAATCATCGAGATTTTCAAGCGTTATCCAGCGATGGTCGACGGGGCCGTTTAGCTTCACTTTTCCGCCAAGGTACGAACAGCAAAAAATATCCATGATGATTTTAAAATGGGTGTAAGCGTGTTTTATCCGGCCTAAATACGTATCAACGCCGACTGAAAGATTGGTCTCTTCCTTAATTTCCCGGATGCAAGCGTCATTGGCTTTTTCATGGTTTTGGATCTTTCCTCCGGGAAATTCCCAGAGCCCCCCCAACAGTCCCTCCGGTTTTCGCCGGGTGATTAATACCTTGCTGTTTTTAAATACCACCCCGACCGCAATATTAAACTGAGGCGTTGGAGATTTTTTCAGTTTTTTGGGATACTCATCCGCCCGACCGGTTTCATGGGCCAGACACAGCCCTTGAATCGGGCATGTGCTGCAAAGCGGTTGTTGCGGTTTGCACACCATGGCGCCGAGTTCCATCATTGCTTGGTTAAAGGTTCCCGGATCTCGCGGCGTCAGTAGTCGGTCCGCGGCTTCTTTAAAAATTTTAATCGATGTCGATTTATTGACGGGCGCTTTCTCCAAAAGCAGCCGTGCCAAAACACGTTTGACATTGCCGTCTACAACCGCGTAGGGTTTTTCAAAGGCAATACTCAATACGGCGGCGGCAATGTAATCTCCAACGCCGGGCAATTTGCGAAAGTCCTCCCAGCTGTCGGGTATGATGCCTTGGTGATCATTTAATATGAAGCCGGCGGCCCGGTGCAGATTGCGGGCGCGGGCATAGTATCCCAGACCTTCCCAGACCTTTAATACATCCTGCAGATCGGCGCGGGCCAAACGCTCGAGACTTGGGAAGCGTTTTAAAAACCTGCGGTAGTAGGGCAAAACGGTGGCGACCTGGGTCTGTTGAAGCATTACCTCGGATACCCAGATGTGGTAAGGATTGGCGGTCTTTCTCCAGGGCAGGTCGCGATGGTTGGCCAAATACCAGTTAATCAGCAATTTTCGTAAAGATTGGCTAGTAATCATTGGTGATCGTTGGTCGCGTTATTTATGTATCTTGAGGGATTGCGTGCGTTGGTGACATATCGTTTTGCGGGCACTGGTCAATGGCGCGAGCCAGGGCGCGCATGTGGGCTTTTTCCGCCTGGGCGATGGACAGAAATATGGATTGGGCCTCGGAGTTTTCTGAGCGTTCCGCCATTGTCCGGTACAGCTCAAATGCCGAGTATTCAATGGTCATGGCAAGGTCGATGACAGCTGTGCAACCGTGTTTTTGAATTGAATCGAGATGTCGGCAGGTCTCTTCAAAATCATGGCCGCCTTCCAGAATCTCGCCGCTTAGATCCTGATACACCCGGTCAAACGGCGGTGGGTTGTCTTGAAATTTCTGCCAGAACCGATGGATGAGCGTCGCATGGGCCTTTTCCGCGATGGAAACCTGCTCCAGAGTCAGACAAATGGGATCTTCGCGGTACTTCTCCTTGGCATATTGATAAAAGCGCCAGGCACCCTTTTCCAGATCCATGGCAGTGGCCAGGAGATCTTTAAGAGATTGGTCCTTGTCAAAAATTTTTACTTTTGGATAACCCGACATTGTTTTGCCTTGCCATGCCAATATACCCCCCATCACATGATAAACGGTTTTATTGGAAACCTCACCTTCACCGGCCAGGGAGGCCGCCCAAGTGGAGCGTCCGCCATTGGCGCAATAGAAAATCAGGTCCCGATCGGCGGGCAGGGTAAACAGCTTGGTTTCAACCTGGCTGAGGGGCATGAGTTTGGCCCCTGGAATATGTTCCTCTTCATATTCCGAAGCCTGACGCACGTCGATGACCAGATATTCTTTTTCTTTATGCGTCTGCATGTATTCTTTGAATTCATCGGATGTCAGTGTTTCAAATTCTAAATTATCCATGGCTCAGGCTGTCGTTTTTTTGAGTGTAATTTGAAATAATTAAATTATATTTAGATACTTACACTATCCGCGATGATTGAATCCTGTCGATTGAAGATTGAATACTGGTGGAATGCTGTCGATTTTTAAAAGACAGAGCATAGCGATACATTAAATCTTCATTCTTCATTCTTCAATTTTCAATCCCTCCACCTTGTTTCCCCAGGATTTTATCGATCATGGTTTGGGTGTCGGCGGTCGAGTCGGTACAGGAGCCGTTGCGGCACACATGGGCGGTCGCTTGTCCTTCAATGATCTGCAAACCATCAGTATAGCCGGCGAACTTGGCCAGACGTTTGGCGTTGGTTCCTGATTTTACAATGGCTACTTTGTTGGGGGTAAAATTGTGATTCAATGCCGACAGTAGTTGGCGGGTGTTGGTCGACTGTAATTCGCCGGCGATAATAATGTCCTGGCCCGGATGTAACGCAAAATCAAGGGCACACAGAAAAAAGGTAAAGGCCTGGGGCTGAGACTTCACCGTGCCGGCAAAGGCGCGAATCTGGGCTTCGGCCCGTTTCTTCCAAATAGGCTCACCGGTTAACCTGAAAAGAAACACAAGATTGGATAGTGCAACCGAATTGGCCGATGGTATGGCCCCGTCGTATAACTCCTTGGGGCGTACGGGCAATTCGACACTATCATTGGGGGTGGAAAAGAAACCGCCATTTTCTCCATCCCAGAAGCGTTCCATCATTAGTTCTTGCAATGCTTTGGCTTCTTCGGCAAAGGCCAGATCATAGGTTGTTTGATAAAGGCTTAGAAGGCCATGGATTAAAAAAGCATAGTCATTGGCGTGGGCCTCTACCGCCAGTTCACCGTCTCTGAAGCGGTGATAGAGCCGGCCGTTTTGATCCCGCATTTTTGAGAGGATGAAGTCGGCAGCCTTGCGGGCGGCGTTCTCATATTCGGATTTGTTTAGAATCCGAGCGCCCATGGCCAGGGCGGCAATCATCAGTCCATTCCAATCTGTGAGGATTTTATCATCCTTTAGGGGATGGATCCGCTTTTCCCGGACGCAAAATAGTTGGTCGCGGATATTTTCCCAGTCCTGTTCAAGTTGATCTTTGGGTAGATCGAACTTTTCTGCCCATTTTTTCAAAGGCGCCGTTAGATGCAGAATGTTGGCACCGGTTTTTTGACGGCTAGCTTCATCGGTGAAATTTCCCTCCGGGCTCAAACGTAACATCGTCTCCCACCTGTTGGCGGTTTCATTTCCCAGGATCTGACGAAATTCTTCGATCGTCCACACATAAAATTTGCCTTCTTCCCCTTCGCTGTCGGCATCTTCGGCCGAGTAAAAAGCGCCTTCCTCAGCGGTCATGTCCCGCAGTACGTAGGTGAAGATGTCCTCGGCCGTTGCGGCAAACAAGGGGTCTTTGGTAATTTGATAGGTTTCAAGGTAGGCGGAGGCAATCAAGGCCTGGTCGTAAAGCATTTTTTCGAAATGAGGCAAAAGCCACCGGGTATCTGTAGAATAGCGGTGAAAGCCGAAACCGACATGGTCCCAGATACCTCCCAGGCGCATGGCCGTCAAAGTTTTTGTTACCATTTCCAGTGCATTGGCGTCTTCGCTGCGATGGTAGCAGCGCAACAAGTAGAGTAGCCGGTGTGGTGTCGGAAACTTGGGTGCACTACCAAATCCACCGTGCCGGGGATCAAACTCAGGTTTTATTTTCTGATAGGCCTGATCCAGCAGGGACGCATCGGGTTCATCCGCGGTCGCAAAGGCAAACGCCCTATCCAGTTGAGTAGCGATGCTGACCGATGTTTTTTCGATCTTTTCTTTATCGTCCGTCCAGAGTTTTTTGACCTGGCGGCAGATATCGATCAGACCTGCCCGGCCGGCCCGGCTGTTCTTGGGGAGATAGGTGGCGGCAAAAAAAGGTTTTTTTTCCGGGGTCATAAAAATACTCAACGGCCAGCCGCCGCTGCCGGTCAGCATCTGGCAGGCCGCCATATACACCGCGTCGATGTCAGGGCGTTCTTCGCGGTCGACCTTTATACAGACAAAGGTATCATTCAGATATCCGGCGGCCTCCTCGTCTTCAAAGGATTCTTTTTCCATGACGTGACACCAGTGGCAGGTGGCGTATCCAATGGAAAGAAAAATAGGCTTGTTTTTGTCTTTCGCCCACGCAAAGGTTTCATCGGACCAGGGATGCCAATCAACAGGATTATGGGCATGCTGAATCAGATAAGGACTTTTTTCATTGATAAGATGGTTGGCTGACATCGTGTCCTCCGAGTTTAGACGTTATAACAAAACTGTATTCTAATATTGCCTATACTGATCGGTATTCGTATTCCCGTCTTCGTGTCATAGTGACTGATATTGTACAACCTTTCAAGGATTGTGGGACTCAAGGGAATATAGACACGAAGAAGACCTTTCGCAACGGGGGCAGCATTTATGGATGGAAACTAGCTGTTTTTAGGGGCGCTGAGCA
Organism: Desulfobacterales bacterium; assembly: GCA_050124355.1. Taxonomy (GTDB): domain Bacteria; phylum Desulfobacterota; class Desulfobacteria; order Desulfobacterales; family JAFDCJ01; genus JAFDCJ01. Next base: position 10,061 of record JASFFJ010000171.1, read on the forward strand.
GAGGAGTTTGGCCACCTTTGGCACCAAGTTAGGGATACGCCGGGCAAGAGCGGAGGGTATACTAAAAAATAAACATTGAACAACCAACGCTGACGGTTTCATAAAAAGTCCTCGAATCGTCATGCCGGTCCCGAATCAAGTCCGGGATGACGGATCCGGCTTCCAGAACCGGTTGAATTTACTGGATTCCGGCTTTCGCCGAAATGACGGCAAATCGGAAGATTTAACTTTTTACAAATTTATCAACACTGAACCACAAAACCTTTGAACGCTGAATTTTTGAGCCGGTGAACATCACCTTCACCGTCATAAAAAAGGCAACGCCACCAGGCGCTGCCATTTTTTTGCCACCGATTTTTCTAAGCCATCAACCACACCCGCTGCTGGCACTGCCGCAGCTTGAGCATGACGCTCCTCGATCAAATTCAATGCTGGAATTGATTTTAAAACCATAGCCCATGAAATCAATGGATACGGGCTTGGCTTTTTCATCAAACTCTTTGTCCAGAATAAATTTAAAGCCGTTTACATCATATGAATTGTCGGTATCTTTGGGCTCATCCAGAGCCATTGCCAATGAGGGGCCGCCTCAGCCCCCTTCATTGAGAAAGATGCGGATAGGAACGATGTCTCGATCCTTAAAATACTCTGCGATTTGCTGGCTAGCTGCTTCGGAAATTTCAACCATAACGTCCTCCTTAGACAAAATATGATCAGTTTTATTCGAGCGAAAAATATTTTACTGAGTTCCAAATTGAGCCTAATGATAATTACGGGCGCCGATTTTGTCAACGATCAATCGATTGTGCGTTATCTGGCGTTTATCGAAGCGATTCTAAATATTTTTCGTAGACCTTTAAATCCCCCGGTGAAAAAAGCATAAATATAACGGCTTCAATGGTTTTGTTGGTTTCAAGAAAGCTGCAGGTAGTATCCACGGCGATTTTGGATGCTTCTTCGATGGGATATCCATAAACCCCGCAGCTGATTGCCGGAAAGGCCAGTGAATGAATATTATTTTCAGCAGCAAGCTTCAGGCTGTTATGGTAACATCCGGTCAGAAAAGTTTTGTCCTGCCTCTTTCCGCTGTAAACCGGTCCCACCGTGTGAATGACATAACGGGCGGCAAGTGCGTACCCTTTGGTAATTCTGGCTTCGCCGGTCGGGCATCCACCCAGGGTTCGGCATTCTTTCAAAAGCTCGGGGCCGGCGGCTCGGTGAATGGCGCCGTCGACACCCCCGCCACCCAACAGCGATGAGTTGGCTGCATTGACAATGGCATCCACTGCCAGTTGCGTGATATCTCCGCGTCGGCTTTCGATTTTATCCAGGATCTCCTTCTTCATGGTAATCCCCTTACCCGGCTAAACCGGGGTATATTTAAGACTGAAGATTGAAAATTGATGGTTCCGTAAAAAGTGCCCGAATCGTCATGCCGGACTTGATCCGGTATCCAGAACCCATTGAAATTACTGGATTCCGGCTTTCGCCGGAATGACGCAGGAACGTCAAAATTTATTTTTCTTCTTTTTGTGCCTTTTTGCGGCTATATCAGTTTTAAAATAGGAAGAATTCCTTAAATCTTCAATC
>JASFFJ010000172.1:0-11586 GCA_050124355.1 Desulfobacterales bacterium
TTGATGAAATGGAAGTTGAAATTGAGGAAGAGTGCCTGAAGATTTTGGCCCTGCATCAACCGGTGGCAGTGGATTTACGGTTTCTAGTTGCTGTGATTAAAATCAACAATGACCTGGAAAGAATCGGTGATCAGGCCGTAAATATTGCCGAGCGCGTCGATGTCATTTCCAAACACGACCTGTCCGAATTTTTCTTTGATTATACTGCCATGGGGGAAAAGGTGCAGGACATGTTGAAAATGAGTTTGGATGCTTTGGTAAACATGGACTATGACATGGCTTACAGCGTCGTTATGCGGGATGACGAGGTCGACCAAATCAAAAGCGACGCTTATGACCGCATCAAAAAGGCGATGAGCAAACATCCCGATAAGATCGGATATTTAATCAATTTGCTGCTGATTTCCCGACACCTGGAACGTCTTGCCGATCACGCCACCAATATTGCCGAAGAAGTCATCTACCTCATTGAAGGGGAAATCGTCAGACACGCAGCCTATAACAGAGAATAAACCCAGTAGTTGCAACGTTGGGGTATTCACGAGTGAAAAAAACTAGTATCCTTTGAAACTGCAAAAAGATACCTAAAGCTGCCTGACTATCTTTACGACAAGCGTCCAAATCCGTATTTTCTCGAAGGCATGAATAATATCTTGTCGTGTGGCCGCACGCAGAGCGGTGGTTGGCACTGATACAACTGCGATTGTATCTCCGTTGCCGGCAAAGAATTCCAATTCGCAGACTTCATGATTATCTATCATTGCGGGGTGAAGCTCACGAATCAGCGACCACCAGCAGAGCGTGATCCCGGCTCCTTCGAGGGTCATCCCCATACCTCCAGCTCTGCTGGTAGTCGTTGATTTATTCTTTTTGTGAATGCATCCGCCATGACTCAGGAGGCAGAAAAGTAATCTTTAGCCCGAACGGTATGGCAATTTTCTCCAGAGTGCTAAGGGTCGGGTTCCCTGAGCCGTTTTCGAACTCGGAAAGTATCCGAGGAGAGATATTGGCAACTTTTTGTGCATATTCCTTCTGGCTCATGCCCAGGATCTGGCGCATCCGACGCGTCGCTTGCCGAATACCCATATCGCCTTGGGCGAGGCCAAGATAAAGCTCCTCTTTCATCCGGGCCATTACTTCGGGGGGGGGACGTTTCATCAAGGTCTCCTATGTCCATGTCCTCGGGCGTATCTCAACAAGTCCTGCAGCAACTTCATCGATCCAGCCGGATAGTCTTTGAATAATTTCATCTTCGATATGGCAGTCCTTCATAGTCTCCGCCAGTCGTTTGACATCTTCACCCAGGTGGGCAAGCCAGGCCCTGGTCTCAAGAGGGTCTAAGTAATCCTTGAACTTTTCACAAATGTTCGCCCACTCAGGCTGGCTTCCTGGCCGTTCATCTTCCCATCGGCTGACACGGCCAATGCCAACAGGATCCAGAAACATGGGGGCAAAGTCAAAAAGAGGTGAAAGTTTGATTTGGCCGTTCTTTCTCAGGACCGCCGTATTGCGCCCGTGATTGTCTGTATTACGCAGTGCAAAATTCAGGATGTCGCGTCGTATATACTCTCGCAATTCTTGGCCGGAATCGGTGACGATCTTCGCAAGAGCATGGCAATAAGTATCATGTCGAATGGCCGCGCCGTATCCCGGTATATTGGCCACAGCATACAAACTATGCATGCCCAAACGCTCAACGCGGCCATCCGAAACCTTATCGTATTGCGGACGGCCGCCTCCGGCAATCCCTTTGTCGATTGTCTTGGGATCGGGTTCAAACACCGCGGCTGTTTTCCAACTGTTATCAAAAAATACTTGAACTTGACAATCCATCGTACACTGTTGTGGTCTTAGATTAAGTTTTGACTGGTTTTATTCAATTTAGTTGACTAAATATATGTGACGTAGAATATTGTCAAGCTTAGATCACTATAGTGAATTATTTTGTAGGTATTTTCGTGAAAAGACTCACTTAAGTGAGTTTTTCAACAGCCAGGTGCCATACTGTCAAATCAGGATAAGTAAAGGAGATAGCGTTTACGACGCTTAGGCAGCATTGAAATTGGGCACTTGCAAAATAGCGGGGATTTAAGTATGGAATATTAAAAATATCTTAGTGAAGGAGCGAATGATGGCTGGAGGCTGGACCCGAGATGGGGGTGTTCAGGATCAAATAGACGCCAGTGTAGAAGACGCCGTAAAGCTTGCCAGAAGCCGGTTGCCGGATGGAGAGGGCTCAACGCATTGTGAGGAATGCGAGACCGTCATTCCAGACGCTCGTCGTAAAGCGATCCCCGGCGTGCGGTTATGCGTCAGTTGCCAATCAGAGCGAGAAGAACGGCAGACAACGCCCACTGGTTTTAATCGGCGCGGCAGCAAAGATAGTCAGTTGAGGTGACCTACCGCATTTGATTCGGCGATTTGATCGAAACTCGGAATTTTTGTTGCCAAGGCAACCGAGAAAACAACACTCCGGCAAAAAACCAACCAAGTAATGTCCGTTTGATGAAGGTTAGAGAGATGGCAACGGTCAGCATTGTTAAAGGAACATATTCAGATCTGGATATTGAAACCCTCCTCGCGCCCCTTGGTGGGATGGGACGATTTGTAAAAAAGAACGACAACGTCCTCCTCAAGGTTAATCTATTATCAACCAAAGGCCCGGAAAAGGCCGTGAACACACACCCTGATTTTGTAAGGGCGGTTGCTAAGGTTGTTAGAATGGCAGGAGGGAATCCGTATATCGGAGACTCCCCGGCTGGACGCTTTTCCAAGCGATACCTGAAAAAGGCCTATGCACGTTCAGGGCTCGAGGATCTGGCAAGAGAAGAGGAGATTACGCTAAACTTTAATACAGCCGTCAAGAAACTGGACTTCCCCGAAGGCAAACGATTGCAGCGGTCTCCCATCTGTGAATTTGCGGTAAAGGCTGATAAAATCATTGCGCTGCCAAAACTTAAAACCCATTCCTTTCAGTATTTGACACTGGCCTGCAAGATTATGTATGGCGTTGTCCCCGGTCTTACCAAGGCAAAATACCACGCCCAGTTTCCAAGAAAAGCTAGTTTTGCGGACATCATGTTGGATATTCTTACCATCGTGAAGCCCCAGCTATATATTATGGACGGTATATTGGGAATGCAGGGTCAGGGACCCGGAAGCGGAGATCCCGTAAAAATGGATCTGGTGCTTGCATCAACAGATCCTGTGGCCATGGACATTGCTGTATGCAAAATTATAGGCGTCGAGCCCGTGGGCATACCGGTACTTAAAAGGGCTAAATTTCGCGGTTTGTGGCCAGAGAAAATTGACTATCCGATTCAGAGGCCCGCGGATGTTGCCTATAAGGGATTTAGGTTACCAAATACGGCCAATTATCTATTAACCGGCAAAAAGCCTCCCAGAAAAAGCCCCGTCATTTCGAATAAATGCACGGCATGTGGGGATTGCGAAAGCATATGTCCTAAAAACGCAGTCAAGGTGCAAGGTCAGATGGCAGCGGTAACTTACTCAAAATGCATAAGGTGTTTCTGCTGCCATGAGATCTGTCCTGAAGATGCCATCATGTTGCGTAGCGTAAAGTAACATTGAAATAATCGATGTTTTTGACCCTTGGACTTTGATGCTTGATATATTTGGGGTTTGAACAGCGTATCTGTAGTTCGAGTCATTTTGTGATATTTCAAAAATATCAATCGCCTGTAAGCGTGAGATATTCGATTTATATACATTTGAAAGGAACGACCATGAATCGTATGCACCTAGCGTTGTCAACGCTTCTCATTGCGGCACTCATCGCTGGAGCCGAAACGCTATCGGCAGCAGAGAAACCGGGCAAGGCATCGGTGGGTGCCGTTGTAAAAGGAAACACAGCCTTTGCCTTGAGAATGCACCAAGAGCTCAGCTCGACAAAAGGAAACCTCTTCTTCTCGCCTTACAGCATCTCATCTGCGTTGGGGATGATATACGCCGGCGCGCGCAATAACACCGAAAAAGAAATGAAGGAGGTGCTGCACTTTCCCGGTCGGCGTGAGGAATTTTTTAGGTCCTTCGGCAAGCTGCAGGAAGCGCTGCTCACAGTGCAGAAGGCGGGAGACATCAAGCTGAGTATAGCGAACGCGATCTGGGCCGAGAAGAGCTACAAATTCCTGCCAGGCTTTATGGACCTTGTTGAGAAGGAATACAAATCAAAGATCTCCTTCGCCGATTTCGTCGGGGATGCCGAGGCGGAAAGAAACACGATCAACTCCTGGGTCGAAGAACAAACCAACGGCAAGATCACGGACATCATTCCGAAGGGCGTTTTGGACGCCTTAACCCGCATGGTACTGGTCAACGCCATCTACTTCAAAGGCGACTGGACGAGCCAGTTCAAGGAATACAATACCCAGGAGCAGGAATTCTATGTCACTGCGGAAGAGACGGTCAAAGCGAAGACGATGTACCAAACAGGTAAATTCCGCCTGGCGGAGGATGCTGATACACAGGCGCTTGAAATGCTGTATAAGGGCAATAAGCTTTCCATGCTGGTGCTTCTGCCGAAACAAAAGGACGGAATCAGCAAACTGGAAGAAACGCTGACCGCGGAGAAACTGAGCGGCCTCGTCACCACACTGAGGAAGACAATGGTTGAAGTCACCTTTCCGAAGTTCAAGGTTGAGACCAGATATGAATTGATCCCTCCTTTCACAAGCCTTGGTATGAAGGACGCATTTGCTGATGCTGCGGATTTCTCAGGCATGGACGGGACAAGAAATCTCAATATCTCAGCAATTTTGCACAAGGCTTTCGTAGAAGTCGACGAGAAGGGGACCGAAGCTGCTGCAGCTACGGCGGTTGGGGTGACTCTAATGAGCGCACCAAGCTATCCCAGGTTTAATGCAGATCATCCCTTCCTCTTCCTTATCCGTGACAACGCCACAGGTAGCATCCTGTTCATGGGAAGGATGGTTAATCCAAACGATAAATGAAATGAGAAGCCGAACAACAATCGAACGCGACTTCGGGTTAGCTGCGCCACTTCGCTCTGCGGCAAACCCGAAGCAGTTTATTCGTGACGTTAAATATAGACTATGACTAACCTCAAATCAACCGGCTGAAAATCGTGAGATACTAAAATTATATCCCTTAAGAGGCAGGGTGATCTCAGTAAATGGATTCATCGAACAGGATTGGAAACAAATTTGAATGGAGGTGTCGTTATGCAAATTGGAAAAAGTCAGCAGCATGTTGTCGCCCTTTTAGGGAGCCCCCGGAAAAAAGGAAACAGCACCGTTCTCGCCAAACAGATCATCCACGGTGTGGAATCCGTCGGCGCCAAGGTCGAGACGGTTTACCTGAATGGACTGAACGTCAAGCCCTGTCAGGGGTGCTACGCCTGCAAGAAGGAAAACAGCACCGTCTGTGCTGTGGATGATGACATGCAGTCTCTTTATCCGAAATTGATAGAATCGGATGCTTGGATCATTGCCAGCCCGGTATACTGGTTTAGCATGTCGGCCCAGACCAAGATATTCATGGACCGCTGCTTTGCTCTGTGGAATGAGGATCAAGAAATAAATCTATTGTACAAAAAGCGAATTGCGATCGCAATGAGCTATGGTGACAGTGATCCTTTCAACTCAGGCTGTGTGAATGCCCTACGCAGCTTCCAGGATGCCTACCGCTACGCCGGAGCGAAAATCATCGGTATGGTTTATGGCAGTGCCGATGAGCCGGGTGAGATTGCCTCAAACGCCGAGTTGATGACTCAGGCCAAAGAAATAGGCAAAAAATTAGCGACGTATTAATTGGATGGGTTGATCGGCTTCGGTCGATCCTATCGAAAGGAGGTGAGCTTTTTAAGAATAGGCTTTATTGCTTAAGTTGCCGGGTAGTCGTCATTTATCGGAGACACCAAGCTCGTTTGTTTTAACCACAATTTCGTGGATATTACCCCAAACGGTGTTGTTTTTTTTTTTGAGGTGTCTCACAATTCTAACTTCATTGGTACAAGGAGGTTGCATTATGAAAGGAAGAACGAAATTATTTACACTGGTAGTATCTTTGGTTTTTATTTTTATGGTCATTTTTTCCGCCGGCAGTGTGTGTGCCGAAGATCAAACCTATGCCATGGTCGTATTCCTGAAGGGATCGGAGTTTTTTAACTGGGCTTATGGTGGGATGCAGGATGCCGCCAAACTTCTGGGAGCTGACATCAAGACCGAACTTCGCGGCCCGGCTACATGGGATGCGTCTCAGGAAGCGCGTGCCATCGAACAGCTGATTGCCAAAGGCGTCAAGGGTATCATTGTGACTGCCGGCGACGCCACCACTTTGAACCCGGCCATTGACAAGGCCATGGCCAGAGGCATACCGGTTATCACGTTTGATTCAGACGCCCCCGACAGCCAGCGGCTCTGCTTTGCCGGAACAAACAACTATGAAGCGGGCAAGGTAGCCGGTAAGTCCATGGTGGAGTGGCTGAATGGTGAGGGCGAGGTCGGCATCTCCACTTTCCCGGGCCCGAATCACCTGGTGGAGAGGATCAGAGGATTTAAAGACGGTCTGGCCGGCTCCAAGGTAAAAGTTGTGGCGACCTGCAACGATGAAGGCAAAGTGGCGGCTGCTGAAAGCGCTATTACGGCGATGCTTCAGGCCCACCCCGAAATAGACGCCGTTTTTGCCGCTCACGGGAATCCTGGCCCGGGCGCCGTCGCCGCAGTCAAGAACGTGGGTAAAGAAGGAAAGATTCAAATAATGGGTTTTGATTTCGGAATGCCGGTGGTTGAAGCTATCGACAAAGGCCAGATCCGGGGAACCGTCGGCCAAAACCCCTATCTGATGGGTTATGTAGGGATGATGATGGCCTGGGCTGCCAATCAGAAGACGAGGGTAGATGGCATGCATGTACCGCCCAGCATTAATACCGGCGTTCGAATCCTAACCAAGGAAGACATCGGAGTATATAAAAGCCCACCTGCCTTTGTGTCAGGCAAATGATAACTGTTGTAAGAATACCTAAACTGAGCGTTTCCATGTTCAAAGTTCCGGGTTCAAAGGTTTTAATATCCTGATTTTACTTATATCTCAACGCGGCACCCAGATTGACCTTTTTCCCGCATTGGGTGTAACAGCTTTGCGGGCTTATGGATGCGAAATCCTCTTGGGATGCATCCTTTAGGTCATTTTAACCGGGAACCCTGAACTTTGAACTGCTTAACCCATGTAGATAAATCGGTCAGGTTCCGTTTGACATGGCTGATGTTTCAAGGATGGTTCCGTTTTGGGCTATTTTGTTGGGTTTCGTATATCGCAAAAATTGGTTGTATAGTAGGTTGGGTAGAGGAACGAAACCCAACAAAAAATAGGGATATGTTCAACCCAACCTACGAATCCGGGCCGGGGGTGTCAGGGAGTTGAGGGTTAAATCCTGACACCTGAACACTGACACCTGACACCATCATTTTTTTAAGACAGAGGTAACCAACGGATAAACCAGAATGATACGCAAGCTGTCTGAATACACGAATTTGGGACTGCTGGCAGTGACGGTTTTACTGTTCCTCGTGATGAGCATTGTATACTCCCATTTTTTTACGCTCTACAACCTGGAAGTCATTGCAATGGGTTTTGTCCAGGAAGCCATAATGGCCTTGGGCATGACGATCGTTATCATTTCCGGTGGTATTGATCTTTCCGTCGGATCCATCCTCGTGTTTTCATCGATCCTTGTGGGACTGTTTCTGAAAGCGAAATGGGGGATCGTCGTTTCGATAATTCTGACACTTGCAATTTCAGGTTTTATCGGATTTGCCAACGCGGTCATGATCAACCGGCTGCGTGCGCACCCTTTTATCGTCACTCTGGGAACCATGACGGCCGTCAGAGGATTCGCATTGGTTTTGACCGGCGGCCATCCGGTAACCGGTTTCCCGAAAAGTTTCTTCTATATCGGTCAGGGCTACCTGTTCAATATCCCCTTCCCGGTGGTCTTATTCGCCCTTTTGGCGATTGTCTTTCACGTTTTGCTGCGAAGAAACCAATATTTTTCTCAAGCCTATTTCATTGGCAGCAATCCAAATGCCGCTCGGTTGTGCGGCATGAATGTCGAACGGTTCCGATGGGTCACGTATGTCATCAGCGCAGTCCTTGCGGGGACGGCCGGTATCATTACAGCCTCACAATATATCAGCGCAAACGCGAGTTTCGGACTAGATGCAGAGTTACGGGTCATAACCGCCGTGATTATCGGCGGCGCCAGCTTAAGCGGCGGCGTCGGAACCATCGGCCGAACGGTCCTGGGAGCCATCTTTCTTGCCATCGTCGCGAACGCATTGGTTCAAGCAGGTGTTCCCACCTATTGGGAGAAAATCGCATATGGCACGATGTTGGTTCTGTCCGTTTTGTTGGAACGGTATTTCAGGTACAAACGAACGGGTGTCGAAGAGGCGTGGAAAGATTTTATGCTGGGAGGAGGATCATAAATAAAGGATGACCGATTCTTCTAAATCCATGCAATACATGGTCACATCGCTACGGGCGAGGGAAGTACAGTTGCTGCTGTTGATCCTCCTTGTCGGTACGATCATCTCTATTTTATCACCGAATTTTATGACAGACAGCAATCTCAAGTCGGTTGCCATGGGGATGACCTATGACCTCATCGTGGCCCTGGGAATGACGTATGTTTTGATTTTAGGTGGACTTGATTTATCCGTCGGTTCCAATATCGCGCTTTCCGGTATCATCACAACGCTATTGCTGCAAAAGGGATGGGTTGGCGTACCGTTGGCCATTTCTATCGGATTGGGCACTAGTTTTATGATCGGAGCGATAAACGGTGCCGTCATCGTACGATACCGCATAAATCCATTCATCGTTACACTGGGCATGATGTCTTTGGCCAGGGGTGCGGCGATGGTGCTGACATCCGGTTATTTTGTCACCAGTCTACCCCAAAGTTTTTTGATCATCGGGCGTGGTGAGATGATGGGGATACCCTTTCCTGTTCTTGCCTCAGTGCTTATCTCCATCGTGCTTGACATTCTTTTAAAAAACTGGGTTTCGCTGAACCGGGCATTTCTAGTGGGGGCAAACCCAGACTATGCAGAATTGCTGGGAATCAACGTCAAAAGGACGATTTTTTTGGGTTTTGCCCTGTGTGGACTTCTATCCGGGATATCGGCGATGTTCATGTGTTCCAGATTGGCCATGGGATATGCTCAGTTTGGACTGGAAATTGAACTCAGGGCCCTGGGCGCAGCGGTTATCGGCGGGGCGACATTTTCCGGTGGACGTGGCAGCATCTGGGGAACATTTTTAGGCGTTCTGCTCTTAGCGCTGATCAATAACGGATTTGTTTTGATGGATGCCTCAATTTACTGGCAAAAAGTCGTCAACGGCACGATTTTAATCGTTGCCATTGCTACGGCTGTCCGTCACGCCAAGAGCACGTGACGGCGGTCTTTAAGAAGGAATCAGCAACATGAAGACAACAGAAATCTCAGAGGAGAAACGGCAACCGATTTTGTCCATTCGCGGGGGATCGAAGCGATTTGGCGGCATCCAGGCCCTTGACAATATCGATCTTGACATCTACGACAACGAGATCATGGCACTGCTGGGAGACAACGGCGCCGGAAAGTCTACCTTGATCAAAGCGATATCCGGTGCCCATACCCTTGATGCGGGAGACATATACTTTGGCGGAAAACAAGTCCAGATTATGAAACCGGAGGACGCCCATAAGCTGGGTATTAAAACGGTTTACCAGGACCTGGCCTTATTCGGGATTCTGAATGTTACCGTCAATCTTTTTGCTGGTTCCGAATATACGCGCTGGGGATTTTTGCAGAAGAAAAAAATGGACAAAGAGGCTCAGAACGTACTTTCGAAATTGAAAACCACCATAAAATCCCTCAAACAAGAGGTGCGTTCTCTTTCCGGCGGCCAGCAACATTCGGTCGCCATTGGGAGAGGTGTTTTCATCGGGCATGATCCAAGGTTGATCATTATGGACGAACCAACCGCCGGACTTGGCGTCAAACAAAGTCGAGAAGTACTTCGCCTTTTGAAAGAATTGGGTCAAAATTATGCGATCATCTTTATCACACACAATTTAGAGTATGCATTTGAAGTGGCCCAAAAGGCAGTCGTTCTGTGCAGTGGCCGGATCGTTGGTAAACTTGACATGGCTGAAGCCAGCCACAGCCAAATCGTCAGCCTAATGATGGGTGTCGAACAAGCGGCTTGATGAGCTGATCCCTGATGTGATGAAGATCATTTACAACATATATTTCGAATTAATTAAAAAATTGGATAATCAAGCCCGATGTTAATGTTATACAACAGGGCTTTGAAGCCATGCCTCCCATGAAAACCGCTAATTTTATGGACTTGTGCACTTGACGATTTAAAAAAATCGCTGTAGAATTGTAAACGATCACAATCACGATGGCGTTAAATTCAAAAACGAGGAGGTCAGATGAACAAGGCAGAGTTAATTGAAAGAATGGCAAAAGATGCAAAAGTGACAAAGGCCGCTGCAGGCAGGGCGTTGGAGTCCTTCATGGACGGAGTGACAAAGGGCTTGAAGAAACGAAACAGCAGGGTCACCCTGGTCGGTTTCGGTACATTTAGCAATGTTTACCGAAAAACCCGCAAAGGCCGCAATCCCCAGACCGGCGAAATGATCAAAATCAAGGGCAAGAATGTTATCAAATTCAAGCCCGGCAAAACGCTTAGAGAAAAAATCTAGTCCGACGTTTGCTAATTGAAAATTCGGGGCAGCTAATCATAGTGGATATGGAATTGATTGGCTGCTCCTCTCATTTTAGCTGTAAGGATTTCAATCCACATTTAGGAAAGAAACTCTAAGCCATATTTTGAGAGGTGGTTAATTCTGATTTAAGAATGAGTTTCTTGCAGAGCGGCCTGAGCTGCCGCCAGCCGGGCCACCGGCACGCGAAACGGTGAACACGATACATAGGTCAATCCCAGTTCGTGACAAAGCTGAATGGATTCCGGATCACCGCCATGTTCACCACAAATACCGCATTCCAATTCCGGCTTTTTGGCGCGCCCTTTCATCACCGCCATTTTCATTAGTTCTCCGACACCATCCCGGTCAAGCGTAGCAAACGGATTGCCGGGTAAAACGCCGGAAGATATATATTCAATTAAAAAGCCGGCTTCCGCATCGTCTCTTGAAATGCCATACGTCGTCTGGGTCAGATCGTTGGTTCCGAATGAAAAAAATTCTGCAGCTTCGGCAATCTCTTCTGCAGTCAAAGCGGCGCGGGGTATTTCTATCATGGTACCAAATTTATAATCAATTTCTTGATCCTTCTCCGCCATCACTTGCCGAGCTTCGGACTCCAGCGCCTGGCGCTGAATTTTCAATTCATTGACATGGCTGGTAAGTGGGATCATCACTTCCGGATGAACATCGATACCATCCTTTGCTACGATGCAGGCTGCTTCAAAAATTGCACGAACCTGCATCGTTGTCAATTCCGGTATCATTATTCCCAAACGAACGCCGCGTAATCCCAGCATTGGGTTGGCTTCACGCAAACCCTTGGCCCGTTTTAGAATATTCTCCTT
>JASFFJ010000173.1:0-11555 GCA_050124355.1 Desulfobacterales bacterium
CCCGGTTTGACCTCCACCAGGAATTAATCTCCTTTAAGACCTGTTCCGGCGACGGCCACTTGAATATTGGCAAGCCAAAAGTGGATTCACTGATGAAGGTGTGACAACGAAGCGGTTCCAACGACATACAGGTCGGATCGATTTCCGTCTTGTAATCACCGGAAACTACCCAGATGTTACCTTTGTGTTCAACTTTTACCTGGGCCGATCCCAGTATATGCCCGGCGGGATGCAGGGAAAGGCTGACGCCGTTAATGTTCCTAACTTCACCGTAATCAAGGGTTTCGATGATGGTCTCACAGCCGAGTCTTGCTTGTAATAACCGCTGACTTTCCTTTGCACACAGATACGACCGACTTCCTACCCTGGCATGATCGGCATGGGCGTGGGTGATGACGGCCCGTTTTACAGGCCGCCAGGGGTCAATATGAAAAGCCCCTTCATGGCAGTAAAGTCCACTAGGCGTGAATTCCAGGACCGAGTTCATCGCGCCCTATTTTCAGGGCTCCTGACCCCAATTGGAATAACTTCTAATGAGGTCCTGATATATAGAGAACCTACAAAATTTGTAGTAAAAATAGGCGTAAATTTACGACACATCAGTTGTTCTGAATTTGCTCAATTGTTTATCACACCGCGTGTTTTTTGGGCAATAATTGAACAAGCCTTGCTGCGGGGTGATACCAAAAATATACCGGCAAGTACCAATACGGGCACGGCAATAAGGAGGCCGATCACAGGCAAGACAGTTATCCCTGTAACAACGAACAATAAGCCGACGAAAAGGAGAACAATACCTACCGTTACATTTGACACGCGTTCTAATCGACATTCATTTTTATTCATTTTATCACCTTTATTTTAAGGTTTCTGTTGGTTGCTAACTTGAAACTAAAAAGTTTTTTATTCATGTCAATCTTCAAGTTTATGCGGTATTTTTTGCAACTTGCTGGTGTCGTAGCCTTGTTCCTGCAAGAAATTCACAATAGCAGCATAGTCTTCATCGGAAATCGCAGGCTTGCGGGCCATTATCCAGACATAATCTCTTTTGGAGCGCCCGATAACGGTTTTGCTATAGTCGTCAGAGAGATATACAATTCGATACTCTGCCTTAAACGGCCAGATAAACTGCATCGCCCACACCGCGTTTGATTCCTTATCCCGGATAAACCCACGTGGATGATACTCCTTGAGCGGTCCGTCCATGCTGCCCTTGTTGAAGCTGAATGTGGTAGCAACGGTGCCATCATCCTCAAGCCGGTAGGTTTCGATGGCGTTGTAAGCGTCCTTTTCAATGAAGGTTGGTATGTTGGCGATGACGTACCAGTCACCCATGAAACGGTTAAGATCGACATTTTCAACGGTATGTATCGGTTTCATTGTCTGACATCCAGATATCACTAACAAGATTAGTGGCAGAAGCGTTGCTTTATATAGTCGCACAGTTTGGACCTTTCTAATTTGTATACTTATAACGAAAAGGAGTACAATTCATCGTAGTAGCTTTTATTTTTAGCTAACTTCGGAATGTTGGAGTACTGGAGTGTTGGAATATTGACGAAAGTATTGGTATTATTTGCAACACTCCAATGCCCCGTCTCTATAAGCCGACAATTTCAACAACTTTTGACAAAAATTTGAGTTAAATTTGTATTGGTGGTAATTTCAGATCTTTCTTATCTCCTATCTTCCCAAAATTTGCTTCTTAAACGATTTGCTTATCGGTTTGGGACCCAGCCAGATAGAAAATATGGCCGCCGCAAAATCAGACCCATCGATAATCCCTCTTGACTCACCATTCAGAGATAACTCCGTTCCCTTGCCCGGAACATACGTTAGCGAGTATCGATCCCCCGGCTGTACATCTATGTAAAGTGAATTGTGGTAATCAATTCGAGAGCGTAGCCGCTCAAATGTTTGTGAATCCACATTCTTTGCAATACTCTTATTGGTTGCCGGTCCGAAATCTTTTCCCTTGATAGACCGGAAATATTCAAGCTCAATTCGTTTGGCCGTATCGGACAAAGCATCATTAACGGTGGCTCCCTCCTCCAGATAAAAAGCACCGGTGTAGGCTTTAAATCCCCAATAGCGCAACAGTCCGACACCAATTAGATTCAATCTTACGTTATCTGCCATGTAAATCTCATCGTAGTAAATTCCTTCCACTTCAGCAGCATGAGTGGGCAAAGCAGATAAAGCGGAAACTATGGCTAAAATGAGGAATACTAGAATCGCATTGTGTTTCATGGATTACCTCATTTACGATATAAGAAAATGAAAATCATTTCTTTGTTTGGTGACAAGGACATTAATGATCATTGAAATTTGAGTCTGACTGGTTATTTTTGGTTGTAAATTTATGATGGTTTCGTAAAAATTCGTCAAATTGTCATGCCGGACTTGATCCGGCATCCAGACGAGTTGATATTACTGGATTCCGGCTTTCATCGGAATGACGCTAACGCGTAAAAATTGGCTTATTACGAGTTTTTCAATTTATTACCTAGTATACACAATAATATTTGTACTTTTTTACCAATATCAATATGGGTAATAATTTGGCCTAATGATAGTAAAAACCTATTAATGGGTGAAAAAAATTTATAAATTTCAACTTTGGGTACCCATTATTTACTTTTAAGATCGGGAAGTGTCAAATAGATTTAACATCCGGAAGCCGCCAACAATAATTTTATAAACGAATAACATCATAACGAATGGGTATCATGCGCTTTGATTTTGCCATAATCGGTGGCGGTTTAACTGCCACCGCCATGCTATGTCAGCTCGTGAACAGGGTGCGGGACGAAGCTGACAAGAAACGGTTGGATCCCTCAAATATTAGAATCAGCATTTATGAAAGACAGGATATTTTCGGGCCCGGCTTTCCCCATAGCGACAGATTTGCCCTCCCTTTTCACATCACGAACATGTCTGCATCAGACATGGGCATTTTAGATGGCAAGCCCGATGATTTTCAAAACTGGGTCACAACCCATTCAGATCATCTTCGCGGTCTTTTTTCCTGGTTTTCCGACCTGACTTTCGGACCGGATGGCACAGGTGAACCTTGCAATCACTACCCCCGCGCAATTATGGGCGAGTATCTGAAAACGAGATTTCAGGAAGCCGTTCACCTCGCTCATAAGGCTGGACTTGTGGTCCGTCTTTATCCAGGATCCGAGGTCGTCGATCTCAAACGGAATCAGCGCAAGCTTTCCCTCACCATCAAGGTTCTTGTTTCTGGAAAATATTTTTCAAGGGATGCCGATCGTGTCTTGCTTGCCACCGGTCACTGGTTTGAAAAAAATGATCAGGACGGTTATTTTACATCGCCCTGGCCGGCCGAAAAATTACGCCGTAACATTCCAGAGGGTGTAAC
This sequence comes from Desulfobacterales bacterium, assembly GCA_050124355.1. Classification (GTDB taxonomy): domain Bacteria; phylum Desulfobacterota; class Desulfobacteria; order Desulfobacterales; family JAFDCJ01; genus JAFDCJ01. Next base: position 3,386 of record JASFFJ010000173.1, read on the forward strand.
GATTGCTGTCATCGGAACCAGCCTCAGTGCAATCGAGACCCTGCTGACGCTTACCTCGGAGGGTGAATTTATTCGCACTTCGGCCGGTAAACTGGTTTATGAACCGCCTGAATCTCCAAGGCGGTTTTTCCTATATTCCCGAAAGGGTCTATTACCAAAAGTCAGAGGTAAAATCGGCAATCATAAAAACAGATTTCTGAATCGCGAAAATATTGATCGCCTCCTGTTTGAAAACCGCGGAAAACTAACGCTGGTTGCAGTATTCAATTTGCTTCGATCAGAACTGGAAGATGCCTATGGCCAACCGATCGATTGGAACGACATCATCAATCCGACCGGTGATCCAGCAGATCTCCTGCAAGGATATCTGGAGGATGCCATCAACGGGGATGGTCCCCATGGGGAACTCATCTGGCAAACCATCTTGTACCAGAGCTTCGAGATGGTGAGAGATGTTTATCTGAATCTGACCCTCGAAGATAGATTGCGCTTTGATAAAAATTACACCTCTCTATTTTTCACCCATGCCGCAACCCAGCCAGCCACCAATGCTGAAAAATTATTAGCCCTTATGAAGGCTGGAATTGTCGATGTGATCAAACTGGGCGATGACTATCGCCTGGTCAGGAATGACGTGAGGGATTGCTATGAATTCAGCTACAGCGATATTGAGGGCAATGAAAAAAGAGACGCTTATCAGTATGTCATCGACGCACGCGGACAGCAAAAATCCCTGGAGACCAATCCTTCGCCATTGGTGAGAAATCTGCTGAAGTCAAAAATGATCCAAATTGAGGAGATCCGAACGGTCGATCAAACCAACCATTCAGGCCAAGATAACGCATCCGTGTTGGAAGCGGCCAGTCGATATAAAACAGGAAGCATCTGGATAGATCCCGAAACTCACCACATCATCCAATTAGGTCCTGGAAAGGAAATAACGAAATCCAGTGATTTATATGCTGTTGGCGCCATGACGAGGGGCCAGATCATCGACGCCAGTATGGCGCGAGGAATTGTAAAAGCAACATCCCGAATTACAGATGATCTGGTTCATTACCTAACCCGAATTTGCGGAGGTGACATTGCCGAGACCAAATAAAAATTTATTAAGGATATGTGTGGGATTGATTGGACTGGCCGGCATTGCTTACTTATCGGCCTGCACCTATATCTGGAAGCAGCAAAAGCATTTCATTTTTATGCCCGAGCGGGAAATCAAAAAGACCCCGGCCGATTATCATCTGGCATTCGAGGATTTATACTTAGAAATTCCTTCAGAATCAGGTCGCATCGAACGTATCCATTGCTGGTGGATTCCGGCCGATCATCCATCGGACAAATATCTGATCTATCTGCACGGCAGTGCCTTGAACATTGGTGCCAACGTCAGTCATGCCCGCCGATTCAAAGAATTGGGATTTTCAGTGTTGTTGATCTCATATCGGGGGTATGGGCAAAGCGACGGGGAATTTCCAACTGAGGCCCAGGTTTATGCCGATGCCGAAGCGGCCTGGCGTTATCTTATCAAACAAAGAAAGATAAAGCCTGGAGATATTTTCATTTACGGGCATTCCCTTGGCGGCGCGGTTGCCATCAATTTAGCAATATCGCACCCCGAGGCAAAAGGTTTAATCGTGGAGGCCACCTTCACATCGATTGCTGATATGGGGAGACAATACAAATTTTATCGATTGCTGCCCCTCGGTTTAATCACTCATCAGCGCTTTGACTCGATAGAAAAGGTGAACCGTTTGCAGGTCCCGGTTCTTTTTATCCACGGCACGGACGACAGAACCGTTCCGCCTGAGATGAGCCGCCAATTATACCAACGCACCACTTCTTCCAAGCAGCTGACTTTAATTTCCGGCGGGGGGCATAATAATTCGGCTTCCGTGGGCGGTGATAGGTATTTACAAGCCGTGAGGGACTTTATTTCATCGTTGAAAACCTGAGCCTTTGGGCTATGTCAGAGATAACCCTAAAGTTGCAACGTTAGGGTTTACCCCATTTTCCTTACCAGAGCGTTCACTTTTTCTACGTAGGCAGCGATATCACATTTTCTCTCCAAACCGGAGGCCGCCATGTAGCGGGTTTTGCCGAAAATGGGCCGTTCAAACCAGGCCCGATCGTGAACCCCGTAAATCCAGGCCACGCCCGTGTATGAATTGGGATCGCGGCCATCCAGAAAGTATTTGTTGTTAATCGCCAGGGTCGTGCGAAATGCCTTTTGGGGTGTCGTCGACCATTCCAAGATCTTCTTTCCCCAATACATGCGCATGTAATTGTGCATAAAACCGGTGTGTTTCATCTCCAGCATACTAGCGTTCCAGTAGGGATCGTGGGTATCTGCGTTTTCAAGTTGCCGGCGGGTGTAGACGTATTCACGTTTATCATCTTGATGATCGGCCAGGGTCTTTTGGGCCCAGCCCGGTATGCATTCGTAGGCGTCATAATTGGATGTATAAAAGGCGAAGTTCATGGCCAGCTCACGCCTGACGATAAGTTCTTCCAGATAGCTGTCTTTGGCTGCCTTCAGCGTATTTGGGGCACGATTGATTTGCTGCGCCAAATATAGCGGCGAAATCTGTCCGAAATGAAGATAAGCACTCATATGAGAGATATCGTCCGTCTGGGGCTGATTGCTGTGCTGGTCATAATTTTTCAGCCGGTGCCGAATGAAGGCACCAAAGCGTTTTACGGCCTGGGTGGTCCCGCCTTTGAACAGCTCGGACACCGGCGTTACGCTATGGTCGAGATTTAGTTTCTGTAGTAAATCTTCAGTATTGTCGAGATCGATGCCTTGGATCTTCATTGCCAGGGACGGATGCTTGACGGTTATCGATTTAAGGCCGACCAAATAGTCATCGAGGTGTCGGTGAATTTTTGGGCGGATGGTGCGGGCAGCGTACTCGGCTTTATCAGAAACCACCTCTAACGGCACGATCACATCGCTTTCCACTTGTACAACGCGGCAATTTGCCTCCTGCGCCACCTTCTCACGCCAAGCATTCTGGTGTCGTAAGTATCCGCGGTCGCAGACAATCATGGATGCCCGTCGGCCAAGGCTTAGGGCGACATCCGGCGGTTGTCCTCGCCGCACCACTAATTTTATACCCCTGGATGCCAGGGCTTCCTGGGTTTCCTTTAATCCTTCGAGCATAAAGGTATAGTGGCGTAGGTTGGCTTCCGGATAATCATCCGTTAAACCAAAGGTCACCAGCAGTGTCAGGTCTTGTTTATTGGCCTGCTGAACGGCGTGTTCCAGGGCATGATTGTATTCTGCCCGCTGGGATTGCTGCATCCAGTAGAGGACGTAATCGCCCTTTCTGATGTCTGCATCGTTTAAGGCTTGTATACGAGTCGGTTGAATGGGCATTGATGTCTATGGTCTTTCCTGCGGCAATGCACAGGTGGTGGCAATTTTGGGGGTGAACCGTTCCGGTTTGGAAGCAATGGGCTTATCAATGGATTTGGCGATGGCTTTGATCATGCCGTAGAATATCCACTGATGGAACGGATAAAGCCCATACCAGTAGAGAATTCCAAGTAAGCCCTTGGGCAGAAACCGGGAAAGCATCTGAAGTTCCACCAGCCCATTTGCCTGGGGCGTAATTTGAAATTCAAGCAAGGCCTCTCCGGGTGTTTTCATCTCAGCCACCAGCAGCAGCCGGCGCGTCGGTTCGACTTCCAAGACCCGCCAGAAGTCGAGAGCATCCCCAACGCCAATTTCGGACGGATGCCGCCGTCCCCGTCTCAAGCCGACCCCGCCCGCCAGCCGATCCAGTATTCCGCGCAAGTGCCAGAGATAATTGCCGAAATACCAGCCTTTTTTCCCACCGATTTGGCTGACGGCTTGCCAAACATCTTCAGCTGTTGCCTCTATTTGGGCGCGATAGCCGCAAGTCATAATGGTTCCGCCGGCCCAATCCGCATCGCCGCAATGAGCCCATTCGGGTTCAAGCAAATCACCCGCATCCATCCAGCAGGTGTCCACTTTTTCCTGTTTGAGACGATCCAATGCCAGACGAATCGCTTCCCGGCAGCTTAGCAGTTTCTGGGGAATGATTGATTGAATCCGGTTATCGGTGCAAACCGCATCGCTGGTCAACCCTTCGGTAAGCGGCAGGGCAATCGATGTGGGAACCGGACTGATAAGATGTATCCATAACGCGCTCAGCGTGGGCGTGAGTACCGGCACCGGGATGATCAACCGTTTGGGGAGACGGGCTTCTTCGGCATAGATGTCCAGCAAATCTCGATAGGTCAGTATATCCGGGCCACCGATATCAAAAGTTTGGCCGGTGGTTTCCGCATGTTCAAGGCAACCAACCAGGTAGGTGATCACGTTGCGAATGGCGATGGGTTGATTCAGAGAGCGCACCCAGCGGGGCGTCGTCATGGCGGGCAGGCGTTCTACCAGGTACCGCAAAATTTCGAAAGAAGCACTTCCGGAACCCAAAATCATCGGTGTCCTTAGATCGGTCGTGGGGACCGGTCCGGATTGAAGGATGTCCGCAACTTCAATGCGGGATTTCAGATGCTTGCTTAAAGGACCTTTGGCAGATTCCGCCAAACCGCCGAGATAAATAATTCTTTCCAACCCTGCCGCATTTGCAGCAGTGACCATGTTTTGGGCTGCACGACGGTCTGCCTCAACAAATTTTTCTTTCTGGGCGATCATCGAGTGAACGAGATAATAAGCCGCCCAGCAACCGGAGGCTGCTTTTTTGAGGGATTCAAGATCCAGGACGTCCCCTTGAACCAGCTCGACAAGATGGTGCCCAGCCCAGGGCCTACATCCTATCTTATCAAGGTTCCGCCCCATGGCGCGCACCCGATAGCCGGCGTCGAGCAGGGACGGTATGAGGCGTCCACCGACGTAACCGGTCGCTCCGGTTACCAGAATGGGATCTGATTTCATAAATTGATTAATTGATTCTTTGGTTGATAGAGTTCAGGGCCTCCAGGAGATTAATTCCTTTCGAGTTAAGTTGCCCAGAAATTATTGAAAGTTAGAATGATAATAATATTCCCGAACCCTCCGCCTAATGCATACCAGCTGCATTGGAATAAAGCAATATTATATTGTCGCTATTTAGACGGTGTCTCCCCCAGAATACTTGTCATCTGCCCTTCATAGCGACGGTCAGGGGTATGGTCGTGGTTTTCACTGCTGTGAACACATCACTGGGTAGAGCCCTTGCTCAAGCAAACATTTGGCTATACAAATCAGCGACCACCATCAGAGCGTGGTCCCGGATCTTTCGAGGGGCCATCATCATACCCCCAGCTCTGTTGGTGGTCGCTGATTCGGCAATTATTTTCCATCACCCACAAGTGGAATTTCCTTGTCAAGCTTAAAGAAAACCAGAAACCGGTCTTCGCCATTCCCATATTCAGTCTTTCTGCGTCGCAGGGATTCCAGTAGTTCAGAGTTTTGCTCTTCTCTTACCTTGAACATAAACAGCCGTTTCCCGTGGTAGCCGGGTCCATCCTCCTTAAACAAATAGGTTGCATATGGGTTGGATTGTAGATTATGGTGCGTGAGTCGGTCACGCATGATAAATGCCATTGTGCCGTCCTCTAAAAAGTGGGGTCTGGCATAAATCGCTGCATCAACCTTCCCATCACTGTCGGCGGTGGACAAAACGCCCATGCCTTTGGTTGTCTCAAAATATTCACTGAGGCTCATTTTATTCTCCTTGGGTTATGGTGGGTGTGTCCCAACTTTGTGAAGCTACGTAGCACTATGATTGTCAGCTAAGCTGAACCGTTTGACCTTGGTGACGTTCAAATGTAAAAAAAGTATTCATTTTGATGAGACAAATTTAGCTGACAATCTATCGTAATCGTCAAGATAAAATTAAACATTGATGACAGGAGATCAATCTGAAACAATTAAGGGCCTAGTAACAGGTAAAAACTATCAGGTTTTTGATCTTTAATGGTTTAAGGTTCAACCCAATCGCTGATCTGAAAAAATCCGGTTTGATCGGAAAATAGATTTGAGCCTTTCGGAGTCACTTTACAGCGGTTCAGGGTTTATGCAGATTCCAGCTCATTTATTCGTCAACACTCTTTATCCCCGTTATTTCAGCATCACGGCAGGAGAAGAAGAAGTTTAGAGCAGCGCAATTTAGCACATTACGGCATTACTACCTCCTTTCCGGACCGGAGGAACTGCAGCCTCAAAAAAAGCGGCGAACTTTGAAGTCCAAAACTTATGACCGATGAACTCTTGAACCTGTGAACTCCTACTCTCTTGCAGGTCCCCGTTGAGTGGTTATGTTGAATCAAAAAATGGCATTTTGGAGGAATCGACATGATAACATTAAAGCACGATGGGTTTTCAGGAACGATATGGCTGGCCGTATTTTCGCTGGTTGTTGTTAATTCAGCGGCGGCCATTGAAAAAGCGAAATACAGGGTTTTGGAAAAAGAAGATGACTTTGAACTCAGGCAGTATGAAGCCCGCATCGTTGCCGAAACATACGTTGAGGGCAGCCTGAAAGAGAGCGGTGACGATGGTTTTCGTCGTCTGTATAATTATATATCCGGTGACAACAAAAAAAAACAATCGATTTCAATGACCGCCCCCGTCGGTCAGGAAGCCGGCTCGGAGAAAATTGCCATGACGGCGCCCGTGACTCAGGAGAAAAAGGATTCCCAATGGCGAATCACATTTATCATGCCGGCAACGTACACCCTGGAAACGCTCCCGCAGCCAACTGACGAGCGGGTAAAGCTATTGAAAGAACCCGGCCGCCTGATGGCCGCAGTCAGGTATTCGGGGACCTGGAGTGAAGCGTCCTACCAGAAGAATAAGTCGCTGCTGGAAAAATATATACAAAAGCGCGGTTGGACCCAGAAAGGCGCGGCGGTATGGGCGCGCTATGATCCGCCTTTTATGCCCTGGTTTTTACGTCGCAACGAGGTCCTCATTCCCATAGAACAATTTTAAGAGCGGTGCAGCGCTTCAGGGCAGTCAAAAGTGGCATCCATATAAATAGCTCAAACGGCCAACGGGGCAACGTCCTCACCCCGCTAACCGACACTAAACATAGGTACGCAACTTCAGCTCCAGCGGGTGAGGGTTGAGATATGTCTGCTGTTTTAAATATGGTTGATCATATTTTCGCGTGTAGTGGTTGATCAGAGTGATGGGCACCAGCAGGGGCACATAGCCATCCCGGTATTGGCCAAAAACCTCTAGCAATTCCTGTTTTTCGTCTGCGGACAGCTCTTTTTTAAAATATCCCATCAGGTGTTGTAAAACATTGCTGTTTTTCCGGATGGTCGTTTTCAATTTTAGGGCTTCCATCAGCAGCGATTCGTACTGATGATACAAATCCTTAATGGGCATCTGCTTGCCGTTCGCCACCAGTTTACCCATTGAGCGGTAGTGTTTTTGGCTGTGTGAGAGAATCAACAGTTTGTTGCGGGTATGAAAATCAACCAGCTTACCCATACTCTTTCTTTCGGACAAATTATCCCGCCAGCGATTCATGGTGAAAATCTGTAGGATAAAGTTTTCCCGAATCAACGGATCGTTCAGACGTCCGTCATCCTCCACCGGTATTAACGGAAAATGGTCCATGAAAGCCCGGGCAAAGATACCTACCCCGACTTTGTGGGGCATGCCCTTCTCATTGTAGACCTTGACCCGGATCATTCCGCTGCTGGGGGAATCGCTTTTAAAGATAAAACCGCACAGATCCTCTTTCTCAAGCTCCTTGACGCGCTTTTTGGCCCAGTTGACCATGCGATCCGTGTGATCCGTTTTCGATTTGAACGTTACCAAACGCGGGGCATCCGGATCGCCGACCAAGCGAAAGGATTCTCTGGGTACCCCAAACCCGGCCTCCACCTCGGGACAGACCGGCACATACTCAACAAACCGTCCAAGGGTACGGGTCAGGTATTTATCATGTTTATGCCCGGCATTCCAGCGCACTTCATTGCCGAGCAGGCAGCTGCTGATTCCAATTTTAAAATTATTTTCCATTACGATAAACTCCTTACGACAGCTCGGCATTACTCAGGGTAACAATTCCCAAATAGCCGTCTACTGTTATTTCCTCCCCGGTTTGAATCAAGGAGGTTGCATCCGGGATACCGGTAATACAAGGCAGTCCGTATTCACGTGCGATGATGGCGCCATGAATCA
>JASFFJ010000174.1:0-11550 GCA_050124355.1 Desulfobacterales bacterium
GTGACGACGCGGTTTTGCTGGTAATGGCCCGCAAAGAGGCTAAGCTGGGTCTTGTTTTTCTCGACCTTTCCAGAGCTGCGTTAAAAGTGCAACAAGTATTGGCATAATCTAATACCTTAAATAATTGAATATTTTCGAATGAATATTCAAGAGACAATTCCCTGAAAAATTGGGATTTACGCCTCACTACAACCGGCTCGTCCGGGTTAGGGTATTACTGCAAAGGAGTACTATATCGTGATTACATTATTTGAATCCGGAAGTCATAAAAATGTCTTTTTCAGCGACCTGAGCGAAGGCCACATGGTTCAGGCCAACGAGCATATCATCGTTGAAGGCAAGCAAGGGATTGTCCTCGATCCCGGAGGACATAAGGTGCATTCAAAGCTTTTTTCCTTGATATCAAAAGTGTTACCCATCAATGGCGTTCAGCACATTTTCTTTTCGCACCAAGATCCTGATATTATTGCAGCTTCCAACGCCTGGCTCATGGTGACGGATGCGCAGGCCTACCTTTCCCAGCTATGGATGAGATTTATACCCCATTTTGGTGTGGATAGACTTGTGATGGGACGGATAAAACCCATTCCAGATGAGGGGATGATCATCCATCTCAACGGCAAGCCCTTGAAAATCATCCCGGCCCATTATCTCCATTCCGCCGGGAATTTCCAGCTTTATGATCCAATATCCAAGATACTTTACACCGGGGACCTAGGGGCCTCATTCGGACAAGACTATGATGCGGTCGAGGATTTTGATAGCCACATTCAGTACATGGAGGGTTTTCACAAACGATATCTGCCAACCAATAAGGTTGCCAAAATGTGGGCCAACATGGCACGGACGCTCGATATTGATATCATTGCCCCGCAGCACGGCGCCATTCTTCCCAGCAGGGAGGCAGTCACAAAATTCATAGACTGGATTGACAACCTCGATTGCGGTGTCGACCTTCTGGGCGACGCATTTTCCGTACCGGTTTGAGGCCTATGGCTGCTCATAGTTACAGAAGTTGCCAAACGGGGGTCGCCTACCGTCTATTTGCCAATAACGTAGCCACCTTCTCGGCCGCAAAATTTGCATCCACAAAGATCATCCCCAGTTTTGCTCTTTCGGTCGTAACGACGGCCAATACGGCATCCCGGCCGGCTTCCACCAGAACGACATATCCTTTCTCGGCTTGCACCAGAACGCGATGGAGTCTTCCTTTTTCGAGCTCATCAACCGTTCTTTCACCCATTCGCAACATGGCCGAAGCCATGGCAGCGATAATCGTATCATTCACCCCATTAGATATTACGGAGGTTATCGGCAGCCCGTTCATGTCTACCAAAACAGCGCCTTCAACATCAGGAGTTAAGGCTCTCAAGTCGATCAATACTTCTTCAATTTTTTCGGCGAAAGTTTTAGAAGGCATAAACAGGTCCTGACCAATACGAGTTAGCTCTTTTCAAACCATAGCAGAAATCGTGGATATGGCGTAACCTACGTGACTGTGTATTCTCTTCCAATCGACATCCGATTTGGTAAGAACCACAAGTAAACCGACACTTTTAATGTCTTTGATAAGGATGTATTCTTTTAATTCTTCTTTTATAGGGTCTTTCGAACTTGTTATTAGAATATCGGAAAAAGCGTGCCATTTGAGGGCTTTTAAAAACCGCAGGATTGAGGAATTGATTCCTGCTGCCATGGCGGAAATTGTATCTTCCTGGACGCCGATTTCAAGGGTGGATACCATTACCAGACCTTCATACGAAAGCAAAATAACCTCTTTGATATCTGGATTGTCCGCCTTTAGTTTGTCCAAGAGGTTCTTGATTTCAACCGCTTTTCCTGAGACCATAAAATTGGGTTTCCTTGAATACCTTTTTTCACTGATGCGGCCATATCCTATAGATGATTAAAATTCAAGAGAATAAGGACAAAAAACCAAAATTTTTCTATTCGACATAAGGCTAAAATTCGGATGTTAGACAGGCGCAAACATATAACCATCAGAAGAATAAACCCTATTTTTCTGACGTTTTTGATATTTCTCCTTCCTTCAGGCCCCTTTAGTCAACCCTTAAACGCCCAATCTACAACCTTTTATTTCCTTTTCCATGATCCGGAATGGGGATTTTCAAATTCTATCGAAGCCATTGAAAGGCTTTCTCCTTTTTGTGATTTCCTGAGTGAAACGCTCCATAAAAGAATTTCTCCTTTGTACCTCAAGCAGCAACACGATATTGAAGCTCATTTGAGTACGCCCGAGGTTCTTTTTGGCCTGCTCAATGCAACTGTAGTCTCACAAAAACAGAACAAATTCGACTTGAAGCCCTTTTTGCTACCCATCAGAAAAGGAAAAATTACACATCGCAAGGTGCTTCTGATTCCAAGTCATTTGAAAGTGAAAGACATTTCCGAATTGGAGGGTAAACGTTTAGCGGTTCTGACTTCTGATTTAAATAGTCTGCAGAAACAACTATCCTTGGTTACATCTAATCCATATATAGACCCCCATCGTTTTTTTGGTTCCATGGTGAAAGCGACGTCGACAGAATCAGCAATTTCATCCATGCGGCTAAAACTCTCCGATTGTGCGCTGGTCGCATTGGATGGTTTTGAGTTGGTGAAACAAAAAAACCCCGATTTAGGAGAACAATTCAAAAAATTGTATCTTTCTCCTCCGGTGCCCAATTCGCCGGTAGTTCAAATTGGGGAAAGGATGACCCCGGGAGAGAGATCCAATTTAAAGGCGGCGCTTTCATCTCTTGCAGAATCTGAAAGCGGGAAAAAACTTTTGCGCTTAATCTATGTAGATGCCTTTCAGGGACCACCGCGCCCGGAAATTATTGCAACGCCTTCACCCGCCAGGGAACCCGAAACGGAAACACTTCCTGTAGATGTCGTTGAGACGCCACCCCACCCAGAAATCATCGCAAAGCATTCACCCGCTAAAGAACCCGAAGCGGAAACACCCTCTGTAGATACCGCTGAGGCGCTACCCCGTCCGGAAATTATCGCGAAGTCTTCACCAACCAGGGAATCTGAAAAGGAAACTATCGATTATTTGATTAAAAAGGGCGATACCCTGTGGGACCTTGCCGAAAAATATTTGGGTGCCGGTCATAAATACCAAATTCTCGCCGATATCAACCAAATAAAAAATCCGCATAAGATTTGGGCCGGGGGGAAGTTAAAGATCGTAAAGCAGAGGAAATCTGCAGAATAGCCATGTGGATTAAAACATCATGAAAATTGAAACAAAAACCTATATTCTTTTAATCTTTCCTCTCTTAATCGGCGTTGTGCTCTATTTTGCCAGTCTTTTCCACAAACAATTTGCGCTTATCCAGCATGATTATGCCGAGAATTGCAACAACCAGACAAATTCATTGGCGGATTTGTGCACCGAGGCCCTTGCCGGTGGAGATTTTGTTTTTTTAAACAATACCATTGCGAAACTTGGCCGGCAAAATAATATTACTAAGGCCCTTATCTTTGGGCATCCCGATCAGAATGTTTTAGCATCTACGAAAAAAGGGGAATACGGAAAAGAATTTAAATTTGTAAATAAAAGTCCCCAAAAGGAAGAAAACGGGACTTTTTTCGGAAAATTTTTCAACTCCAACCATTCTGCCCCGATCTTTGAGGTTGCGGCCCCTATTCTTATTTCCAATAAGAAATGGGCAACCCTGATGATTTTTTTTGACAAGTCACAGCTGATTCAAAAGGAATATGATCTGAAACGAAAATTAGCTCTCCAGGGATTGATTATATTCGCACTGGGAAGTATCCTCCTGTTTGGTGCTGCCAAAATTATTGCCAAATCTTATTCTGCCCGTCTCAAAAAAGCATTCGAAGATACCCCGATCGATGCCTTTGCGCTTCCTGATTTAAAAAACGACACCGTCCTATCCGTTATAAAGGGCCAAAACACAACCTTAAAGGAGCTTTCTTCCGATGAGAAAAAGATAATTCGCCTTATTTCTTCGCCCCAGCCACTTCACCGTATCCTAAAAAAATCTCCCCTGGATGAACTTTTAACTTTTGAGCTTATTACAGAACTCCTGACGCGTGGTATCCTGGAAATCAAACGAGTGCAAAATTGATATTTGTCAAATACGTTCCGAACGCATCAAAACCCGATTGAAAAAGACCCCGAGGGATTGATCTTGACCCAATATGCGGATGCGGGTATTAATAGTACCCTTATTGAGCGAAAAATGCTCAATAAGGGTTGTTACCGGGTCTTGAAAGCGTTGACAAAGATCGTGAGAAGCAGGAATTAGAAGGGACATTAACTTACGTGTTAAGACTGATCAAAGCCATCGGTGAAGACATCCGCGGAATTTGTACCCGGCCTTACGTGATTGGTCTGTCAGGCAACCTCGTCTACCGGGTTCTCCGCAAACGGCTGGTCAGCGGAGCTGTCCTGTTGGGGACCTTGTTTTATCTGGGAAACCGGGCCTTTAACCTGGATGTCCAGGGATTGTATATTGCCATTGGAACATTGAGCGTGGCAATTGCCGCGTTTGTCGCCCAGAAATGGGGAAAATGGGCCCTGAAGCGCAGCCTTCTTTTTGCCGAAACCCACGGCGCCAATCTGCTGGAACATAAGAAAGCCAAGCGGTTCAAAACACTGTACCTCCCCGAATTGTATTCAACGGTGTATGGCCTTGAGGCCAAATTGATGTATACAGCGCAGCAATTAGCTGCATCCTCTGACCGTCATGAAGCGTTGTACCGGGATATTGTTGTTGACCGTCTTAAACGATATTCGATGGTGACGGAAATCAGATCTTTGCTTGAACGTGAACCCGACCGGTTTCGCACCCTGGAGCGTCCGGTTTTTTCCGAAGATGAACTGGTCGATATTGATCCGGTATTCCTGGACGAAAACCATCGGGTCCGTGCCTTGCTGATAGACGGTGTGCTGTTAGATTTCGGGGAGTATGTTGTGCGGAGTGGCGAGATGTTGATGTCTCAGCCGGGGTTCGAGGCAGCCGTCGCTTATCTCCTGGGACGCAAGGATCGTCAACGCGAAGAAATGACTGCAGCCGGTCTGGATTTATCTTTTCTTGAAGACTATCTGGATGGCGCTCCTTTCCATCCTGGCAACACCAAGATCATGGAACAGGCCCAGCATGGACTCATGAAAGAAATTGACGACGCCATCGGCCGGCGCCGCATCGGGGAAAGACTGGCGCATTTCCTGCAGCGTTTTCTTCAAAAAAAATGGCACGCCCATATCAACACATCGGTTCAGGCCAGCGTCGGTGGGCTGCTGTACGCCATATCCAAGGAATACGGCACCCGGACCCTGGCAGTGGAAGATGTGCTCTGGGCGGACCCGAGATCCCGACAATTGCTCCACCGTCATTTACTGGAAGAGTTTGCGCATGTCGACCAGCCCCAGGAGATTGCACGCGAAATCATTCAGCGCCTTGAGGAAGGATCACATACCATTTTCCTGAAGGTTTTCCATGACACCACCGGCGAAGCCGCCCGTGTCGTTCGCCGGGAGTATGGATACAGCATCGAGGCCTCCGTCTATCGGCGGGTCCGTTACGACAGTGAATATGCCTGCAATGAACTGCCCGAGCACCCTTTGGAAGATTTGACGCTGGTTGGTGCATCAGATAGATTGTTAGATTCGACACGGCAGGTCATGGATCGGGCGGTGCGGGAGATTCGTGAATTTCGGGATTTCTGTGCGCAAACTGAATTCAAGACGCGCTGGGACCGGTATTCACCTGAAATCAGAAGAGCGCTTCAACTGGCCTTTTACACCAACGAAGCGAACTTTAAGAATGAGGTCACCCAAGGCCGGAATGGAATATCCGCCGAATTCAACGAACAATCCGATCGCCTGGCTGCGGAATTCACGGTCACAGCGTCCAAAAATCTCCGCCAATTACGGCTGCACCATCTGTTAGCCAAATTTGAATACCAGGATACCTTGCGCCAATTGAGCGAAATGATGGATCTAAGCTTGGAACAGAATAGGGTTTGAAAAAAGGTTGACGGCTCAATTTAATCCCAGGGATTTTGACCTCATTCGGAAAAAAGTAACTCACCTTCCCCATACACTGCCGTCGGATAACTTGCCAGATCAAACGGATCGCCGCTCCAACAAATGAATGAGGCCCACTTTCCCTTTTTAAGGCTGCCCAGCCGGTCGTCAATACCCAAAATACGGGCATTTTTGTTGGAAACCAACTCGATGGCTTGCTGTTTGGTCAACCCGGCCCGTAAAAACCAGCGAGTTTGTAAAAGCAACTGTCGGGCAAGGGTGACCGGATGATCGCTCATCAGACCGAATTCAACCTTAGCGGCCAGCAGATGGTGGATATTGCGCCAGTCTTCATGTTTTAATTCGACTTTATACGCAAAAGAGTCGACGGGGCCGTAAACAACGGGGACTTTACGTTGTTTTAGGGCCTGGAAGATTTCAGGCCGGTGGACATCCGAGGCGTGTTCAACCGTGAGTTTGAGCTTGTAATCATCGACCAGACGCAACAGGGACGCAATATCATCAATTTTGTGCACATGGGCGCGCAGGCGAAATTTCCCTGCCAGTAAGTCCTGCAGCACGGTCTCTTCGGCAGAAAAGGTGATATCCGCTTTCTTGCTTCCTTTGGCCTTGCGGTATTTTTGAACCTTGCGGCGCACCGCCTCAAGTTTTCCGCGTAAAATCGCAATTGCACCCATGCGGGTGGTGGGACGTTGGCCTTTCCATTTATGGGTGGATTTGGGGTTGTATCCGAATGCTGCTTTAAGTCCGGCGCGGGCAATCAGGGCTTCGGTGCTGTTGTTGGCGAAGTTACGTATGACCGCCGATTGACCGCCAATAATATTGCCGCTGCCCGGGACTACGCAGGAATACAGCACGCCCGATTCCACTGCGTCTCTGAAGGCCGTGTCGTCCATTTGAACCGAATCGAGGGCATCGGTAAGGGTTAGAATTGAATCCAGATGTTCATTGGCCTCTCCGTCACCGCTGGGTTCACCGGAACGTTCCATACCGATGTGACTGTGTGGATCTATAAAGGCGGGCGTCAGAACCTCATAGCGGCCAAGCTGCCGACCTTTTGCAGATTTTGCAAAACCGATGATTTTCGACCCGCTAAAAATAAGGTATTGGTCAGAGACAATCGATTTTCCTGTATAAATTGTACTTGCAAAGATAGAATTCATGAGATTCCCTCAGCTTCATATGTAATATTATCATTAGGAAAAGGGTGGAAGCTTAAGACCGTAGTCTGAATAGGCTGTGATCTTACTGTCTTTTGACAACTTGTCAAGTTGTCAAGAAAAAAAGGATTGCATTTGCTGCATGCTAGGGGCTGCCTTAGCGACGGTTAAAACCGATACGTCCCCGGTTGAAATGGCTCCATCCATAATGTCGCGTGCGGTGGGAACGGTAGCGGTGTTTATTGTGCTTTTGCGTTGAATGGGATCGAAAGTGGTGTTTTGGAAAGTGCTTATTTTTAACAAAGCGCTTTTTGTAATGTCCGTAATCTTTTTTTTTATAGTGATGATACCTGTGATATTTTTTATAATGAGGTTTCTTATAGTAAATGCCGCCGGAATGTCCTCGGTAATACCACCTTTGCTTGCGGGGATATGTGTAATAGCCGGGAAAATAACCATAGCTGCCATAACGTTCATAACTCCGATCGACGTAGCCGTCGTCTACGGACTTATCCGACCATTCTTCCGCTTCCCTTTCGATTCTTTCGGCCTGTCGGTCGAGCGCTGCCAACCTACGTTCCACCTCAGCGACCTTCCATTCAAGTTCCGCTTCCCTTTCAGCAATTTCTTGGCGCTCAAACGCCAGCTGATCTTGTCGTTCGGTCTCCATCCGTTGGATGTCAGCCACCTCATCATAAGGCACCGCTTCAGTTTTCATTAATAATTTGGCATTGTCAGGCGGAGCGTAGTTTGTAAAATGCCTGACGCCGTTTGCATCTGTCCACTCGTAGATGTCTGCAAAGAGTGATGAGGCAATAAAAAATTGTGCCGCAATTATAAGAGATATTTTTAAACCTTTCATGGGACACCTCCGTCCGGGTTTCTAAGCAGGGTTCATCATGCTGGCCACCATGCTTGAAACTTATAAAGCCCGTTTTAAAAGCATTTATATCATAAATCCTCAACATAGTCACGAAACGACCTGAGTAAATCCATTAAAATATAGCTACTTGAAAAATATAGAAAAATTTAGGATGATGTCTCTTATCGTCATTTCTGCTGGAATTCAGCTTTGAAGATGGTATATCTGCTGACACCAAGGTTACAGTAATAAAGAAATGCAGGTTTTTTTCAACCAATCTAGGAAATAGGTGAATAAAATAATAAATCTCAATAGAAAATGTCTAAGTAATCATGATCCAAGATAACCGATTTGAGCTGAAACAAACGCCAGCGCATATTTGGGTCGGATTTAGCGCTGAACACCCTGTCCTCAGCTCTGCTGTGTATAATGGAGGTGTATGTGGAGCTTCAAACATATTAATTATGAAGGTGGCAGACAATTTCGAGGGCAAAAAGCAGATAGCGCAAACTCCGGAAAATACCCTGGCAGAATATTGCAGGCAGCTCCGACTCGGAGGAACAACCGTCGGTATGATGACATCCGCAGCTATGGATTCCTTCCGACGGGTCACCCGGTTATCGCAAGGCGTCGAAATATCCGTCATGGTTACGGCCGGGATTTCAAACGCCGGCTGCGCGGGAGATCGGGCCGCTTGGCGTACTTTTCAGACGGATGACAATCCAACCGGAACCATCAACCTCATCATCATCACAAATGCAATGATGTCGCAGGCTGCCATGGTGGAGTCCGTGATGGTCGTTACTGAAGCAAAAACCGTCGCGATGCGTAAACTCGGCGTAAAAAGCACCGTTTCCGGGGCAATCGCAACCGGCACGGGTACTGATGCGATTGCAGTCGTCAACGGATTCGGCCCTGACGCCATCCACTACTGTGGAAAGCACGTGCTTTTCGGTGAGATGCTTGCATCTGCTGTAATAGAAGCCATTACAGGATCATTAAGCAATAGGATATAGATACCACCAACGTCATGCCCGCAAAGACGGGTATCCAGTCTTTAAACCGGAGTTTTACAAATTTATCAGGTTTATGGGATGAAAATTGGTTGGCTTTAATCTTGAAAAGGGTAGGATCAAAGAGAAGCCTATTTTCATTTAAAAGACTTTGTGGAAGTCAATCCATCAAAGGGAAAGAGGATGTATGCAATGGCAAGCTCAGTGGGTAAGCAAATTCGTGAAATGCTACTGTATGAAATCGCTCCAAAATTCACCGATACTCCTCTGGAAGTCCAGCGTAAGACTTGGGAAGCCATGGGAGCCAAGACCGTTTTGCCAGAAAGCATAAAAGTGGAACCTTTAACCGCAGGGGGTGTGCCTGCGGAATGGGTGTTTAGCTTAAAATCCGCTTCAGACAGAGTCGTATTGTACCTTCATGGAGGCGGACAGGTTATGGGATCGTGCAACACGCACCGCGGCCTTGCCTCGGATCTCGCCCTTGCCTCCAGCGTTCGAGTGCTTCTAATAGACTATCGCCTGGCCCCAGAAAATCCTCCTCCATCTGGCCTGGAAGATGCGATGGGGGCTTATCGTTGGCTAATTTCCCAAGGAATTGACAACGGTCGAATTGTAATTGCAGGTGATTCTGCCGGCGGTGGTCTAACCATATCCACTTTTGTCGCATTGCGAGACGCTGGTGATCCGCTACCAGCCGCTGGAGTACTGCTCTCGCCAATGGTTGATTGGGCTATCGATGGTGAATCCGTCACGAGCCGTGCTCAATACGATCCAATGCTGACAAAGCAGTCTTTAAATGAGGCGGCTACCTGGCTGTGCGGTGACCAGGACCCCAAGACACCATACATTTCACCATTGTATGCCGAATTACATGGACTTCCACCGTTGTATATCGTTGTCGGCGCTGATGAAATCCTTCTTAGCGATTCTACCAGATTGACAGAGCGCGTAGCCATGGCCGGCGGAGGTGTCTCCTTAGAAGTCTGGCCCGATATGTGGCATGTATTTCAGTTTTTCGCATCGGTATTACCGGAAGGCAAGCAGTCATTAGAGAAGATTGGCGTTTTTATTCGTAAACATCTTGCAGATTCACTTTTAAATGTGTACTGATATCATGTAAAGAGTTTATAGAAGGATGCGCTGATCAATAAGGTCTTTACCACCAGCCGTTTTGACGATCTTCGCGCCAAGGTATTCCTTAATCTCTAGCTCAGCAAGAGTGTTGACTATTGTGAATTGAGTTGGCATGTCTTCCCACTTGGCTTTATGAAATTTGACTGTCCCTTCCCCGTGCCACATCTCCTTGACGACCTGATTGGGCGTTTCAGAGGGAGTCAATACCGCATAGGCTGCATCTGCATTGCCCCATTCACCTGTCTTTGGAATGTATTTATAGTGCAGTATCCCTGTCAGTTTTCCTTCTGCTTGACCACTTGCCGGTAATGGAAATTCTTCCGGTGGGATTCGTTTCAAATTCTTCAGTTTTAAATCCATAAACGTGAAGCCCAACCATTTCGCTACACAATGGGTCTCGGATTGATAGAATTTAGCTTCTGGAAGCTCGCAGTAAATTTTTGAGAATCCCAACTCATCTCGTCCCGTAATAATCGGGTCGGCAAGATTTTCCCAAAGTACCGATAAGAAATCGCCAAAAGCACGGTCTTTTCTGCCATTGAAAATAGCGGGAAAACGGACACCGAGCGTATTATATCCACGACCTGCCAACCACTCTATCTCGGTTATGTAAGAGGTAGCGACGGTTACGATCGGCTCTGGACCGACCTGAAAGCCACCCGGTAATATCTCTTCAAGCTGTTCTCGGTTTGTCAAGAAACTAACAGACATTGTTGTGGTTTTTGGAGTGGTCTTACAAGCAAATTTTTTACCGTTCTCGCCCTGTCGGGGTCCCAAACTCGGGCCAAAATGCGTGGGCATTCTATAAATTTTACCTGGGTGGAATTTATAAGGCAATTCTTCTTCCTTTCATTTTTAAAACCTGTTTTACGATGAATTCATACATTTAGTTGACACTATTACAAATAGGACAGGCGTGTAGATCACTTTTTATGGATAAAAATCTCGAAATGTTCGGTCGAAAACCTTATTATTGGAGGTCATGAAGCTTTCTCCTGCAAGCGGAGAGAATTTTTAAAAATGTGAGGAAAATTTGACTTTATTTAAAAAACTTATGACAATGATAACATTGTATGTCAAGTGAATACTATATGGAAATAAAAAATGCACGAGAGCTGTGGCATTGCCACAAGCCAAAAAATTGTTCCCTTACTTAAGCGATTTTACCAGATCATCATTTGTGACCTTTGGTATATTATTACAATTAACACAATAGACAGCGCTTTATAATCGCTGGTTCACCCTGCCAAAAACAATTCGAAATGACAGTTGATGTGGTGGTAATGACAAACCAATCTATTCCATTTGTGGGAAGGAGTGTGCCGAAATGCAAACAAAGCCTTTTAAAACAGTCTG
>JASFFJ010000175.1:0-11537 GCA_050124355.1 Desulfobacterales bacterium
TTTTCAAGCAGGTGGATACCGCAAAAGTTTTGGGAAAGCACGCCAACCGATATGCGAAATCCGTTGCCTTTGTTTTGTCCGAATACTGGCTCAGCGCCGGTGAAAACCGTATTTACCAGAATCGTGGTGAGGGGACCGCTTTTCTGGTGGACAACACGGGGTATCTGCTTACCAACCGCCATGTGGTCTGCCCATGGTTGGAAGACCCCAACCTCAACCGCTGGATTCGTCGCAGCATAAATCAGCAAGACCCGCTTCAGCTGGGTTATCGCGTCTTTCTGTGGTTTGAGGGCCAGAAAGCATTTAAACGACTGCCGGGGTTGTCAAAAAGTGCCGAATTGGATGATATCTATGGACTATCTGCCGCCTTTCGCACGGACGGCCAACCCCGGCTGACCATCGCCGGTGTCGCTCGATCACCGGACAGAACCTGGCAACTGATCAGATCCCCCCTCAAAGATGATTTTGCCGTGCTCAAAATTGATCGGGTGCCGGAAGGCCTTCAGCCGCTGCCGCTGGATGAAAATATGGAGGCATTGAAAGTACCAAAATTGTCCCCGGTGATTGCTCTTGGCTTCCCCTTGGGCAGCCGAACCCAGGCGGCTACCGTCAACGTCAGCGTCACTCAGGGCCATATCCGTCGGGCATTCGAAAACTTATTGCAAATGGATACCTCCATCCATCCGGGCAATAGCGGCGGACCGGTTATCGACCTCCGCGGCAGGGTTATCGGAATCGCTTCCCGCGTGGCCCTGGATTGGATCGCCGGCCCCGTTCCGATTGCCACTCCGCTGTCAGACATGGGCATGGTGCTGCCCGTCAACAAAGCGGCTGTTTTTTTGCGGGAGTTAAAAGCCGGCAAGGTGAAATGGAATGGGGTGCTGGATCTGTCCGTCAATGCCAAAATCAAGAAGATATTGGATTTGGCTGAAAAGCGGCGCTGGACCGAAGCAAAATCGCTGACGGATCAGGAATTGAAAACCAGCGTTGATCCCACTCTTGTGCTGGCCGCGGCCATGATTCATTTTTGTGCCGGCGACCGTGAAAAGGCAGAGATTTTATTCGAGAAAGCATTGTCCACGGATGACAAAAATGATCTGGCACGATGGATGCTCTTTCTAACAGACTGGCTGGCGAACCGTTCGACTGCGAGTCTTTATGGTCATGACTTGCTCGCACTGGACTGGCGCTCGCCGCACGAGTTTTTCGGTTACCTCGTGCGGGTTCTGGAAGGAAAGTTTGCCGAAGACAGATTCCTGCGGGGAGGATACACTGACTATGAGCGCCATTGGCTGCGTTATATCGCGGCACTGATTGCTGACAGGAATCACGATACGACCAGGGTCGAAAAGTTGTTGCAACCTGTGGTTCTGGCGACCGGACGTGAAAACTGGCTTCACTTTCTGGCGCTGGCTCTGCTGGAAAAAACTCAACAGCAAAAACTGGCGACTATCGATGATCCGGAGACCCGCAGGCACTACCAGGCACAACTTGACCAATTTTTCCAGAAATTTCAAAACTCCCGCCCTGTGCTGGTCGAACGCCAGGCCAAGCTGGCACGGCTGCAGGCGAAACTCGGACAGCAATCGCTGGCGCCCAAAACCAAGCGGGCGCTGTTGGAACAGATCCTTACCATCGATCCCGCCAATGGGGATCTGCTGGTCGAGATGGTGTTTTACTGTGCCATGGAAGATGACTGGGATTCGGCGCTGGAATATGCTCACAGGTTTCTATCCCTGGATGGCCGTGAGAATGCCGGCCGGTTGCGGGTGGGCCTGCTGGAGGCAGAAATTTTATACAGACTGGACCGCAATGAAGCGGCCCTGGCCGAGCTGGAGACGTTTCTGGACAATACCGAAGATGCCTGGTACCGATCGATTGCTGAGTGCCTGCTGGATCAGGATAAGGAGAAATCCCTGGCGCAAAAAGCCGGGGAGAGTCCGGAATATCTGCTCACCGGCCATATCGCCCTGGCCTTCTGGGCTGAGGGAAACGGAGATAAAAGCAAGGCCATCGACCATTACCGTGAGGCACTGGGTTCTTACATGGACGATATGATCGAATATATCTTTGCCGTGGAGCGAATCAAAAGACTGCGTCAACCGTCTCAATAGAAGATATATTGCGGGATTTCAGATTATTGGATGCTTGTCGGAGGTTTGCAAGATTTTGCCGGTCGATAAACGCGTCTTTTTCCCCCTCGACGTGTTCTCGAGCGGCAGACGTGGCTCGCCGCCACTACGGGGAAGAATGTTCTTATCCTCCGAGGCGACCCATACAAAACGTGTCTGCGCCTTACTCCCCTTGTAGGCGGAAACCTGGAAACGGCGCACGTGGAAGCTGCAGCTCATCAAGAGCTGCTCGAATTGTTTACTCGGCTCTGCCGACCATACCGCCAGACACCCCCTGTTTGCGAAGTGCGCGGCGGCAGGCCCGAATTCCTTCACGACCATACAGCCGGCGGTTCCCTGAGACCGTCATCCCGCTGGGGCCATTATCGATTAAAGCACCATCTCACCGCCGTCCGGTGTCCGGGTAGCAGCTAATTTTACTCTCGGCTTCATGGTGGCATCCTAGTGCCCCGTCTTGAAACTTTTCTATATTGGAATGGCAAAATTGAATATCCTTTAAAAAATAAGAAATAAATTTCAGTACGATTCGCCCGAAATCGAGTATTGTTGGCATAGCCACAGATATTTTTGTTGCATCAGATCTTACGACACGTCAGTAGTTCTGAATTTTGGGTGTGCCATCAACAGCCTGTTTTTAGGCGTTATCTCCTCTGGTATGGTCCGGCTAATAACGGCATACCCTTTAGCCCTTAACTGCGCGGCCCTTGTTACGTCAATGGCAAGTGGACCATCTACCCATCCGCCAAGTCCGCCCAGATCACCTATTTTTGTGTCATGGCAGCAAGGTAATACGGCCAGTTTTGCGCCGGCAGATACCGCTGCCTCAATTATCGTATCGGTAAGCTGGCCGCAGGCATGCACTGACACAACGATGTCATTCGGATTCAAGTCAATATCTTCAACACGGGCGTTCAGATAATAGATGCGGTTTTCCAGACGTGGCCACCTGTCAACAATGATCTGTGAAAGCCGCTTGGTATTCTCAGTAAAATCGAGATCAACTGCCAAGGCTGCTTCGGAGCTATCATCCAGCAACAGCATAATGTGGGCTAATAGACCGTGTCCACATGCCAAATCCACAACCCTTCCGCCCCGGTATTTCCGGCGAATCCGTCGTGCCACTTCCCATGCTTCAAACAGCTCTTTGCCGGGCAGGGTCCCTGCACGGCACACTGCCCGGGCAATCTTGTCAAAAAGCGTATTATTCGGAAAAGCAGCTATTTGTTTTTCTGTTAATCTGCTCTTGGTGGACTTTTTCATTCAGTGTTATTATTTTAGAGAGCCTCAGATGACTTTATCCTGGACAGGCCGGGGATTAGGGTGTTGGTGCGGTTGATCCCCGGCAGTTGGCGGACTTTTTCATGCACAAACTGGGAGATGATCTCGGCATCCGAACTGAGCAGATCCCGCGTCAGGACTACCTTCACCAGAAGATCCACATCTCCGTGGACGGAATGGATCTCTCTGACTTCTTCAAGTTCATAGAGCTTTTCAATGAGCTTAAACTCCCTTTTGGCTTGCACGTTCATCAGGACAAAAACGGTGATGCCCTGTTTCATTTCCGGATATTCAGCATCTTTTAAATCAGCCATTTTTTTTCGGAATGCCTCCATGTTTTTCGTGATGAGCTTATCAATGCCGATACCGTAGTGACGCTTTCGGCCCTCTTTCCAGTGATGCAGGGTGATATAGGCATAAAGATCGGCGATGGTCCGCCCGGGAAAAGAATCAATCAGTCGACCCCGTCTAATGATGGTGCACAGCGGGCGGTAAATCGCCCTGTACCAATCCAAGGCCGCATTTTCATAAGAAATCGTGACCCCCTGTTCAGCCTGCATGGTTTCCCGGTGATCAGTTATCTGGTCGAGCAGATGCGCATATTGGCTGACCTCCGTCAGATTTAGTTCGTAGGGCAGCTGGGTACGGTCGCTAAATTCCGCCCGCTCGCGGTAAAGAAGGTTTTGAAGGGTATTTTCCGAGGGGATAAACTCGAAAATGCGGGCCAGAATTTCATCATGATTCAATTGCCTGGCCGCCGCTATGCGGTGATTGCCGTCCAGAACATAGTAGTCGTCTTTAATCTGATAAAGTTTCACCGGTCCCAGCGGTCGACCCTCTCGCATGGCCTGCGTAATCCTTTGCAGCCGTTCCGACGGCATGTTGTGCTTGAATCTGAAATGGCTGTCAAAGTCCTGATAGCGGCCGACACTGCCCACGATCCGGCGCAACGGCACCGTTCGAATTCCCCGGTCCCGGACGTCAAAAGCAGCTTCCTTTTTCTGATCGTCATTGAAGCTTTTGATTTCCGCCGGTCTATCAGCCTCTTCGCGCGGCGTCTTGCGGCTATTCAGTATCCGGACGACTTTCGATTTCCAGGAGGTAATATCCATAGGTATTCACGACGTTGGTTGTATCAACCACCGATATCCGTTCTGAGGTATCGGAAAATTCCCGGTGGATGTGACCGTGTATAAAATGAGACGGTTGGTACTTTTTTATCAATCGGCGAAAACATTGAAACCCCTTGTGGCAGGGGTCTTCCGCATCGTGGATATGCCGCGGCGGTGCATGGGTAACCACCACATCAACTCCTCCCCGCCACCAGAGGGTTGGTCGAAGCCTGCGAATAATAGCACGCATTTGCCATTCCTCGTATTGGCTGGGACCACCATTGTACCAACGAGACCCCTCCAGGCCGAGAATATTTATTCCGTTTTTTTTTATCAACCTGCGGTGCAGATCAAAACAGCCTGCCGGCGGCTTCTCATCATAACGAATGTCATGGTTGCCACGCACGTAATAAAGAGGGGCATTAAAGGAATGGGTCAGGCGGGAAAGGTATTCCGTGGGAAGGTCGCCACAGGAAATAATCAGGTCGACATCCGCAAACCGGCTGTCAGCGGATGGTTCGAAAAGTATGGGCTTCACCACGTCTGAGACTGATAGGATTTTCATGTTTTTTTTAGCTTCAAGTTTGACAGTTCCGCAAAAAATCCTTTTCCTGTCATGCCGGACTTGATCCGGCATCCATAATTATTTAAATTTACTGGATTCCCGCCTTCGCGAGAATGACAAAAAGCAGTAAATTCGGACTTTTTACAAAACCATCAAGTTTGATTTGGCCGCAAAAAGGCACAAAAAGCACAAAGATCAAAAATTTTCGAGAAAAGGCTACGCTGCTGTGTTTAGACATTATGGCAGAAACCTGAAAAATACAATGTAAATTATGTTGAATTGACGAAAGGCCCACCCGCAAAGAGGGGTGCCGATTGGAAGAGGAAAAGGGATATCGGGTTAGGATCACCAACTAAAGTGTTGGGAGGTGAGCGGGTCTGCGATAAGAGCAGATTCGGTGGTTCAGAGTGGATCGACGGTGAGCGTTTTGGCCACAAATTCAGGCTTGATTCCCGCATCTCGGTTTAGGGCCTCGTATTATTCAGTCCCACAAAGGTGCCGCCGTTTTTCTGGCACAGGATGCGCATGAGGGTGGCAAAGCGCTCCCCGGTATTGCCGCGTCCGATTCGATCTCTTAATACCACGGGGAAGCCGACGGCATGGATGCGGACGCGACGGATTCCATCTTTGGTGGCCTTGTTGATCCGATCGACTTCATCGATGACCGGTTGAATGGCGTTGCCACTGAACTCGTCACCGAAGACATACAGGCTGATTTTTTTATCCGGTGCATAAAATGTCCGGATCGCCGCTTCAATACCCTCCACCGGACTGCTGTTGCTAAACGAGCGCCAGGTGCTCAGATTGGAGATAATTACCCGGCGGCGTGCCGGGGTGTCTGGTATCCATTGGCCCCGGTACTGGGTGAACATGTAGTTCCCCATGTCGTTCATAATCTGGATACCCTTTACTTTCGGATAGACCTTTAAGGTTTCGGTAAGCTTTTTTTGCACGAGACTCCAGGCGTTGCGCTGCATGCTGCCGGAGGTGTCAATGATGAAGATGATGTATTCGCTGTCCACCGGAATACCGCCAATGGAACGGTCAACCCTGCGTGGTTGAGCCTTCAACAGCCGCTTCATCTCATCCGTCAGTTGCTGCAGGGCGCTCGCCAGCTGTTCTTCGATGATATTTTGGACCTGGGCGTGTTGATTGGATGCTGAAAACTCTCCTTTAATATCTGACAAGTCCCCCTGCAGCCGGGCGAGTTTTTTCTTCTCTTGTGACAGCTGTTCTTTTTTGCCCTCTAACTCCCGATTGAGCACCGCTGTCTCACCCCGAATCTCATGCAGTTCCTCCTCCAGCCGAACGATGACAGACTCAAGCTCTTTGCTCACCTCTTCAATGATGGTGGGTTCGGCGAACTTGGATAATACAAACAGAAGGATGATGGCGCCAAAACCGCAGCAGATCACGTCCAAAAAGGATAGACTGAATATTTCGATGTCTCGTTTCCGAGGTTTCATATGAGGTTCAAGGTTCCTTTCTTCGCCCTCCGGGCTGCGCAGGGCAAGCAGAGCACAAGGCTAGAGGCTCAAGACACAAGGTCTAAGGCTTATGGCACAAGGCTAAGGGCTCAAGGTTTAAGATGCAATAAATTTAGAATTGGCATAATCAACCAATCAACTATTCAACTTAATCAACCGCTAACGATGTCTTTGCTCTATACGCTGCACGCTATGCGCCATGCTCTATGCCCTCTGCTCCATGCACCATGCCCTTTTCACGGCCAATCCTTCGACGGACAAAAAAAAGACCCGCTGGTATCCTTGGCAAGTTTCCAAAAGGCGCTGGCTGCAAAAGGATCTCCCTCCATGGGATACAAAATGATATTGACCGGTACCCGGGACGGCAGCCGTCGAATTGCATCGTTAAACAGGCTTAGACGCTTTTTACCGGAAACCCTTTTACCCCAGGGTTTTTTGGCCCCCATGGTCGGCAGACTGTCGGTTAGCAGGAAAATATTATCCGGTGCCGGTTTCATTTCAGCGATAACATTAAAGGCATTCAGCAGGCTGGTGCCTTTTTCAGGGACCAGCTTGCGGATGCCGGCCACGGTTTGATTGAGTTTGTCAATTTCGCCGGCATTCAGCCAGGCCCCGGCGGTTTCGGCCAGCAACGGTCCGGCGGCCTCATTGAAGGTATATACCTGGAATTGGCTGGTCGGGGGCAGTTGGGTGGTCAGCCAGTCGACGGTCGCCACGGTCTGTCGCCACTTGGGTGATTTTAGTTTTTCCTTGACGTTCAGGTTGCGGCGACGGATGACATTGACGACCGTTTCAGCGAGCATACTGGCTGAGGCATCCACCAGTATTAAAATCCGTTTGCCGCCCATTTTCAGATCGGTGAGATACTGGCGATCCCCTTGTCCGGGGAAAGGTATTAGTTTCGTCCCGAGTTCATCCTGGGCCTTGGCACCGGCCCTCAGTCGTTTAACATCTTCTTCCAGTGACTTCAGATCGGCTTTTAATTTGTTGACGTGTGATTTTGCCGCCAGGGTATCCTTGTCGCTGTCTGCCAGCTCAATCTGTTTATCTTTGATGGTTTCGATCACCTGTTGAGAGAGCCCCCGGGTTTCTACCAGTTCAACAAGGGTTTTTTCCAGGAGATTGCGGACCAGGACTAGTTCCTTTTTGCCTTCGAGCACCTGATTTTCAATGCGCTTGGCTTCAGCGCGAAGGTCGTTGGTAACGGTGTCGCGCCGAACGGCTCCTTTGGCGTTGACCAGGACGAATAGCAGAATGATCGCTCCCAGACCGCAGGTAATAATGTCCAAAAAGGACAAACTAAAGACATTCAGGCGGTTACGTTTCATCGCGACTTAGACAGGCAATCAGCTGGAATTGCTCACCGTTTGTTCCCAGGTGAATGATCTGGCCGAGCCTTAACACCATACTCCCCCTAACCCGGGTACCATCCACAAAGATCCCGTCACTGCTGTGTTCATCCAGCACAACTTCCCGGTCGCGAAGTCCAATGGTGCAGTAGCGGGAGGAGATCCGTGAAGCGCGGGCAGCGGTTTGCACGCAAGTTGTTTTAGAATCCCCCTCCGTGCCGATGGAAAGCGGTTTATCTGTGATGGGATAAGCAACGCTGCGATGGAGCAGGTGCGTCGGCAGCATGTCGGCCGTTTCCACCGACGGCTCAACACCTAATTTGGGTCGGGATTGCCGCCATGGGCGGCTAGTGAAAAAAGATATCCCTTCGGTGTTGGGCTGATCGGATAACTGCCGCCAGATTTCAAGAACGCCGTTGGCCGCCGCTCCCCGTTCGAGCTCGATGATTTGGGTATCCTCTATTGTGGACAGGATTTCCCTGAACCCGGGCAGCCGGCTGATCCGGTGTGATAACTGGAGCGCCAGCATCGGTTCCTGCTTACCGTGTTTGTTTCGCAGTCCTTCGATCAGACGGCAAACATCTTCGTAAATGGTTTGAGCCTTATGGGCGAAAAGATCGGGCTTGAGCGTAATGCTATAAGCGGTGCCGGCGTCGATCATATCAAACACCATCGCTGAATTGTGATGCAAATGTGATAGTACGCCGGGCAGACGATCGTAGAGTTCCTGTTCCGAGGCGGCCAGATGCAAAGGATCAAAGCGGGTGCTGCCAACAAATTCCTGGGCAATGGTTTCGACCCAATCCCGCTGTAGATGGATCAGGCCTTTTCCGGCGGTTATTGCCGAATCTTCGATGGTGAGATGCTCCTCGCCCTGCTTGAGATAATTGACTTCGATGCGGTGGAGGTGAATATCCAGGTGCATCAGCAACTGACCCGGGCAGGCAACCAATGATGCCGCCAGCGCCATGGGAACGAAGCCCTTGACATCCATGGACAATTCCTGGGCGATTCCCAGGATAAGTCCCAACTGCTGTCGGCCATAGAAATCGGGGACCACTAGAACAACTTCGTCGCCCTGTTTTTGAATTGCTTGCCAGATATGGGCCATATGATGGTAAACGATTTCGGCATGACTTTGGGGTGCGTATTTAGCCGGCTGCTCGAGGGGTTCGGTATTCAGCTGGTCCCAAAACCGATTCAGGGTTTGACGCGGAAACAGGTGTGCTTTGCCTTCGGCTTCCTTCCCCACCAGCAAGCCATCCTTCTGCGGCAGCGCAAAACCGGGGCTTTCCGTGGCTTGTCCATCCAGTTTAAGCAGTCTGGCGGGGGTGCCGGCGGCCGCAATAATACCGGCGTCGTTGAGTTCTAGCGCGATTAGACTCATATCGATTTTCCTCTATCAAAAGGCAAAAGGCGCAGGGCGCAAGACTAAAGGCCAAGGAACAGAGCGTTATTCGTTTTTGGTTAATCGTTTTGGCGGAATATAACCTATCCTTATATTTCATCTAAAACTGAACGATAAAATCAGAAAATCATCGCATTCTAATAACGAATAACAAATAACCAATAACCAATAACGCCTTTTTCAGTCTTTTAAATACCCTATACCATGCGCCGTATACCTTGTGCCGTTTGCCTACATTTCATTGCGTATGCAAGTGTCTTGTCAATTTCTCCTCACAATAGGCCTCGGTGTCCATGACATAGTGTTCCTGAAGCGACTGCAATTGATGCAGCAGAAACATCAGTACAATGCTGATTAACAGGGCGATCAGGGTTGAATTAAAGGCCACGCCCAAACTTGTGGTGACATCGAAGATATCGCCTTCAATGGCTTTGTGGGCTTGTCCAAGGGCTTGCCCGATGCCCCGTACGGTGCCGATAAAGCCCACCGAAGGAATTGCCCAGGCGATGTAGCGGATCATGGAAAGATCGGATTCCAGACGGTCGGCTTCGGCGGCACAATAGGCGTGGGTGGCATCGGCGGCATCCTGTATGTTTCGGGTGGTACTGAACCGGTGCAGTGCCGCCAGCAGTGCCCTGGGCAGCAGCGCGTTTTGCTGCTGCTGCGGCAGGGCTTGAATTTGCCGTGACAGGCTGCGGGTATCTTCGGGTAGAATTCGTACCGCCTCTGCCAGCGGTATCAGATCTTTTTGCAACAACGCCCGATGTCTGATGGTGACGATGCTTTTATAGGCCATGATGGCCAACGCCCAGAACATCAGGATAAAGCAGGCTTCCTGCTCATAGTCTTTTATCAAAACATATGCGGATCGTTCGGTAACCTGCGATTTGTCTTCATCCAGGATGGCGGCCTGTTCGGCCAGAATCGCGTCGGCTTTGGGGCGGATCACAGCCACATAGACGGCGTGTACAATGATAATTATCAGTACCAATGAGAACAGCTGGTAGATGAACTCCAATGAGATTGGAAAGGATTTTTTCATAGTAATGATTCGTGGCTCGTTTTGATTGTCATGAATGATTAGAACGTTTGGATTACGGGTTGATTAGGATGACTAGGTTGACTAAGTTAATTAAAAGTTTCCGACTTTCATATTTTCAGACCTCTGAATTCCTTTCTCCGTCATCTGACTTCTGTCATCAGCCCTCTGTTCTCCGTTCACTTTCATATATCAACCGGGAAGTCCACGGCCTGCTCTGCCGCGATTTCTTCGGACGGATTAAACGGTTTCAAGGGTGCCGGTTTCGATTTGGCGGATGGGTCTTTTGGGTCGATATCCGGGCCTGATTCCGGCGCCGAAACGGGGCCATTCTCACCGGGTACCCCTTGAGCGTTGTCCCCAGCCGTATTTTCCTCATTTTCGGCCAACAGAATCGGGTTTTGGCTTTTGATGGTTGAAGAGATGATTTCCGTTCGTTCGGTGTTTGCATCCGGTACAATCGGAACCATCCCTTGGGTCATCGGGGCCATCATGACGAACATTGATACGGCCAGTGTCGCTATGCTAGTGTTCAGTGAACTCTTCATTGTTCCTTAGTTACAGATTCGTTGATTGGTTGATTAGTTGATGGTTAAATGGTTGTAGATGTGGATTTATCCCATATTTGCAAAATAATTGGACAATTCATATTTCAAATATTGTAACATGCTGATACGATGCCTGTAATTTACCTAATCAACCATTCAACCAGTTAACTTTTTAACCATGCATAGTAATAAGGAAATCAGCACTTAATAACCTTTGAACCCTGAACCCTGAACCTGGAACCTTTTATTTTAGATACCGGCAAACCCGAAAACCCAGATCCGGACGCTTCGTGCTACTGTAATCGCGGTATGAAAGTCTCAATTCACTGATGCCGGCCTGTTTCCAACCGGCTCCCCGCACGACATGATGTTTCCCGTCATCAGGCCCCAGGGGGTCGATATATGTTTTATCGGCGCTGTATGGATAAATGGAATAATAATCATGGGTCCATTCCGCGACATTCCCTCCCATATCATACAAACCCAAAGGGTTGGCTTCGAATTCTTTCGGTGGTGCGGTGGCCGCGTATCCGTCATTATAGGATGGCAGATAATAGGTCAGCAACCCTTTAGCGGAAATATCCGCAAAATTTCCAGCCCTGCCGGCCGGCGGAAACTT
>JASFFJ010000176.1:0-11528 GCA_050124355.1 Desulfobacterales bacterium
AGCAAATATCGCTGGACAATCATCCCAATAAAAAAAACCACTGCCATGGAAAGGGGGATACCCAGAAACCATAAACGGGCACCCAGGACATAAACAACCAGGAAATACTGCAGGTAACTGCCCATCATATAATATTCGCCCATGGACCAGTTGATCATCTTCATGATGCTGTAGATGAACGTAATCCCGATCGCCATCAGGGCATAAATGATGCCAATCACGATACCTGCAATTAGATATTGTGCGAAAAGTTGGGAATCCATTATTGAAAGATAGTCGTGTTTTTTTGGTATCGGGGGCGGGAATGAAGTACCCCGCCCCTTTTATCGATTGGGGCTGTATTTAATCAGAATGGGTCGACTGTGCCGAATGCGGCTGTCAAAAACCCAACCCGGACAAGCTGGAATTGAATATTGAAGACTGAAGATTGAAGATTAATGGATTTCGCTCTCCGAGGCGTAGGCGCTACAACCCTTACGAGCCGGAGGCTTTGCTCTGTCTTTTTTTATGGTCTTATTTTAATAATTGATCCCGCCGAAGGCGGACCTTCAATATTCAATTTTCAATCGACAATCTTCAATCAATAGTAAATGTGTTTTACTGAAGCCTCAATTCATAACTTACAATATATTGTCAAAAAAACGCGTAAGGACTTAGGGCGCTTTATAGTCACCGGTTTTCATGTCGGGTGGATAGATTATGGGCGCGTCTTTTGGGGATTGGCCGGATTGCGTGTACTGCAGCACCATTAATTGGGGTGACCATTGATGCCAGTAAGGCCCATCTCCTCGTTCAAAGGTGACCGTTCCATTCCAGCTCGTAAACTCACCCTTTTCCAGGGCATTTATCAGGTCGGCCGGTTTATCTGATTTTGCCAACTCAAGGGCATCTTTGAGAATCAGGATCTGTCCAAACCCGTTGAAGGCGGCGTAAATCGGAAATTCACCATATTTTTTCAGGTATTGTTCTTTAAACCATTCTCCGCGATCGGTCAGCTTCATATTGGGATGGTAATAGGAAATGAAGAGAATATGATTCCCCTTGTCTCCCAAATTTTTCCAGTATTCGGCTCTACCCGGCCAGTCAAAGGAGGCCAAAATGGGTGTCGAAGGAAACAAGCCGATATCATAGGCTTGTTTAACCATCAGGTAGGCGGATGTCGGGACACTGTGAATATCGATCAGAAGATCCGGCTTCCAGGCTTTTAGCTCCAAAAGTTGAGGGGTTAAGTCCACAACTTTTTTGTCAAAAACAAGGGATTTCAACTCCAGGTCAAGCCCCAGTGCTTTCATGCCGGCTTTGGTTTCATCAACCAGCCCAAACCCATAATCCGTATTTTCTGCCAGCAGGCCGATCCGTTTATAACCGGTTTCCTTAATGAATTGCAGCCACATTCTGGCGCGGTCGGGATCGATGGCATGCGTCCGAAAGGCGGTCATCAAATGCTTTTCAGTAATGGCCTTCGAAGAGGCCTGGGTAGAAAAAACAGGCACGCCTAATTTTTCGGAAAGATCACCCACGGCGAGCATGACAGAGCTGTGGACCTGGCCAATTACAGCCGAAACGTTTTTTTGGGTAACCAACCTGCGATATCCGGCAATTCCTTTTTCTGGAGTTCCGGAGTCGTCCTCAATGACAAGTTCTAATTGCCGACCACCTAAAACACCTCCTTCGGAATTCACATATTCAGCGCCCATCTCGGCGCCTCTTTGAATAAACTGCCCCAGAAGGGTCGCTCCGGGAGGCGATAGCGGCGTCATAACCCCGATCTTAACCGGTTCTGCCGCCAAAACCGATGTTCCAGGAAAAAAGAGCGACAAACTGAATATAATTGAAAACGTAAAATAAAAAGCGACAAATTTTGATCTTGTTTTCATTTTCTGGTCCTCCTTTTTGGGTGAAATTGTGATGTGAACGAATTATCAAGAAGTTTGAATCGCGGAACGTTGCTGGTAAGCAGCGAAAGGGGAGATCGATCACGTCCCTCAAACCTATATCTGGCTATATTAAAGCAGGGCCTGCATGTCAATGAAGGTTTTAAAAAAGCCGCTTAGGTTTATTTAGGGATCAAATTTGACTTCAAATACTAACAAATTCGGAACTGACCGAAATCAGGCGTATCGTCCTTAATCCTAATGTTTTCGGAGCAATTACATAGGAAATACATAATCCTTGACACCCAAAGAACCTTATGGAATATTCATCTCGCTGTTAGGCAATCTGTTAACTGAAACCAGTTCAATCCAAAAACCCAAGGAGGAAAGGAGGACATGAGATGAAGAAAAGAAAAGGAGGATTTGCTAAACGTTCCCAGATGCGGGTATCGACTTCAACCCTAATGCGAGCAACTCTCTTTTTGATAGTGACGGTTGTTGCAGTGGTGCCTGCCTTCGCGCAAACGAATTATGCTGAAAAATACCCGATTTTTGGAACGCATGAGGGCCCGTACTCCTATGCGGAAATCGACAAGAAGGACTACTCGGGGATTACACTCAATGCCATTACGCTGGCCCCACCGGTTATGGGTGGCCCCACTATTCTTCACGCAAAGCAGTTTGAGGAGTTGACCGGTGCCAAGATTAACGTTGTCGCCGTACCGTTGTCCCAACTCTACGCCAAGGTAATGACGCCTTTCCTGACGAATATCGGGGCTTACGACGCCATCATATTCCCGCCCAACTGGTCCGGGGATATCATGGGGGGAGGCTACCTGGAACCGCTACCTGAAAAAATGCTGAAATCTGCCCAGTGGGGTGAGGTTATTGAAGTCTATCGATACCTTCAGAGCTGGGGCGGCAAGATTTATGGCGTTCCGATAGACGGCGATAAACATTTCCTGGCGTATCGTCGGGATGCGATTGATGACACCAAATACCAGTCCAAGTTTAAAGAAAAGTATGGGTATGATCTACAACCGCCCCAGACCTGGGAGGAATATCGTGACGTTGCCGAGTTTTTCAATGATTGGGACTGGGATGGTGACGGCGAAAAGGAGTACGGCGCCAGTGAGATGACTCAACGAGACGCCCAACTATTCTGGCAGTTCATTGTGAGGGCGGCGCCCTATGCCCAACACCCTGACGTCAAGGGCGGTTTCTTCTTCGATGTGGAAACGATGACACCGCTGATCAATACTCCGGGTTTCGTTCAGGCACTCGAAGACATGATTGAGATCCAGAAATTTTACCCCCCGGGGGGAAAGAATTTCAGCCTGTCCGACGTGATCTTCTCTTTTGGCGGTGGACAGACGGCACTCCACGCGAACTGGGATGATGGGTTTATTCAGGCGATGGAAAAAGACTCTCCCATCCGAAACAAAGTCAACGCCACCATGGCCCCGGGGGCCAAGAAGGCCTGGAACCGGAAAACGAATAAGTGGGATGATTTCCCCAACATCAACCGTGCTCCGTTTCTTGCGTGGGGTGGCTGGATCACCGGCGTTCCGAAGACAAGCGAGAATAAAGAAGCCGCCTTCGACTTTCTGGGCTTTTTGTCAAACAATGCAAACCAGCAAAAAGACCTGACCGTTGGACGTTATGGTGTCAACCCGTATCGTACCAATGATTTCAGCCCGGCCTTCTGGACCGAAAAGGCCGGCTTCGACCCCGAGGTCGCCAAAGGCTACACCGATGCCCTCCGTAACACCTTGAATCATCCCAACCGTGTGTTCGATCTTCGGATTCCAGGCAACCAGTTATACGTCAATGCACTGGCAACGGCTGTCTCTGAGTCGCTTGCCGGCAATATGAGACCCCAGGAAGCACTGGATAAGGCCGCCAAGGAGTGGGACAAAATAACCCACCGTGTCGGCTTCGACCAGCAGAAATCCGCATACCAGGAAATCGTGAATCTAGAAGGCAAGTAGATGTCATCGTAATCCCAAAAATGGGGGCACCAGATGCAGCCTCCATTTTTGGGTATGGATAAGGAATCTTGATTAATGACCGACTCCCCCATTAAATATGCATTTGTTTTGCCGGGAGTTCTTACCATGATCGTGATCGTGATTTTTCCCGTAGGCTATGCGATACGGTTGAGCCTCTCTTCCTGGGAAATTTCAGCATTCGGATCTGGCCTGGATTTTGCCGGATTAACCCAATATGCAGCGGTTTTACAGGATAGCCGCTTCTGGCATTCACTTCTCGTTACTTTCATAATCGTTTTTTTCGCAGTTTCACTGGAATATGTCATCGGCCTCAGCCTGGCTCTGATTTTGACTGTTGAGCTGCGGGGCCGGAGGGTTTTTCGCGTCATTTTCCTGGTGCCCATGATGGTGACGGCCGTGATTATGGCCTTGGTCTGGAGAACGGTCCTTCATGAATCAATTGGTCCGATAAACGACATTCTCATACGACTTTCGCTGCCCGGCATCCCCTGGCTGTCTCATAACACCGTCGCATTGATATCGATTATCATGGTCGATTTTTGGCAATGGACGCCGTTTATGTTCATTATTTTGCTTGCCGGCCTGCTATCTCTTCCACAAGATCCATACGAAGCCGCTGTCATCGACGGCGCATCTTCCTGGCAGATCTTCAGGTATATCACCTTTGAATTGCTTTATCCGGTCTCGGTGGCTGTCTTGTTAATCCGCACAATTGAGGCTTTCAAGATCATGGGCACTATTTTCGTTCTAACTTCCGGAGGACCGGGCACTTCCACGGAATCGTCTTCCTACTATATCTGGATTCGTGGTTTGAAAGAGTTTCAGTTGGGTTACTCAGCCGCCATGGCGTTTACCTACCTAATTATTTTAACTATCGGACTCATCATTTTCTCAAAATTATTGCGCAAACGCATCAGCCCCAGGAAACTCTAAAGATGTACCAGGCAACATTCAAAAAACGTGTAAAAGTTCTTATGTATGCAACATTGGTGTTATGGTGCATATTTGCCATTTTCCCATTCCTTTGGGCCTTTGTCACCTCTTTTAAGACGGATCAGGATGTTGTCAACGGGGCGACTTATTTTCCCGGTATTGACTTCAAACCGGTCTTATCGGCCTGGACAAATTTATTTAGTGGTGACTCCATCCCCATCGGTGGTCCATATCTAAATACGATTATAATCAGCGTAACGAGCTCCCTGCTGGCGATGATGATTGGATCTCTGGCTGCCTATGGTCTGAGCCGTTTCAGGTTTAACTTCGGCCGATTTGGAAACGACGACATTTCCTTCTGGTTTATTTCTCTGCGCATCATGCCAGCAGTTGTTGTCGCTATTCCATATTTCGTTATGTTTAACGCTCTGCATCTATTGGACACAAAGATATCCCTTATCATTGTTTATATCGGATATAACATGCCGCTGGTCGTATGGCTAATGAAGGACTTTTTTGACAATATTCCAAGTGAACTCGATGAGGCGGCAATTGTTGACGGTTGTTCACATTTTGGCGCGTTTTTCCGAATTGTTGTTCCGCTCTCCAAATCGGGGCTCCTTGTTACATTTCTTT
The DNA here is from genome assembly GCA_050124355.1 of Desulfobacterales bacterium. Taxonomy (GTDB): domain Bacteria; phylum Desulfobacterota; class Desulfobacteria; order Desulfobacterales; family JAFDCJ01; genus JAFDCJ01. Next base: position 5,456 of record JASFFJ010000176.1, read on the forward strand.
TTTGCATTATTTTTTCCTGGAGTGAGTTCATTTTCGCGCTCATTCTGACCATAAATAAATCGCAAACCCTGCCCCTCGTGATCGTAGGAAGGGCCTCGACCCGCATCCCCTGGTGGGAGATCTCGGCGGCTTCTCTAATATCGATTTTACCGGTTGCCGCCTTAGCCATTGTGATTGAGCGCTATATGATAAAAGGCACGCTCATGGGATCATTCAGGTGAAAGGGGTTCATTAAACAATTGAATTGACACGAGAAGGAGGAGAAATGACTTCCAAGTTGGACGTTATTGGTTTGGGAACCAATGCCATTGACCAGGTGATCAAGCTCTATCGCATACCGGATGCAGACGCCAAGGTCGTTTGTCCACCCCAAAACTATGGCCTGTTCGATGGCGGTGTGATGGGCAACACGTTAACCGGTCTTGCTCGTTTGGGACTTAAAACCGGCTACCTGGGCAAGGTTGGTGACGACAGCTTTGGGGAGATGATCAAAAAATCCTGCTTGGATAACAACATTGACTTGAGCCACTGCGAGATCGTCCCCGGGAAACATTCTGCCTGGACGTGGATCGTCGTCGATGCCGAGGGAGAAAGGACGATCGTCCTCTTTCCCAATGTCCTTACAGAAGTCGATGAGGCCTTTATCGGCGCTGCCGCCAACTACATACGGTCGTGTCACCTCCTGCATATCGAAGGATCAGAGATGCGCTTGAACCCCTTTATTGATGCGGCAAAAATAGCAAAGTCTGCCGACATACCCATCGCATTCGATCTTGACATTCCGGCAATTGATTTTATCGAAGATCTTGGTTTGGCCACGATGGACGAATTGGAGGAAATGATATCAATGTGCGATCTTTTCATACCTTGTATCGGCGGGGCTCAAGATCTTTCCAGTAAAAGTCATCCCCTTGATATGGCGCTAGCGCTGCTCCAAAAATACAAGGTTCCTAATGTCGCCATATCCCATGGCGCTGAAGGTTGCTTCGTAGCCACGGAGAAAGAGGCTTTTCATAGCCCGGCATACATTATTGATCCTGTTGACGGGACCGGCTCAGGAGATGCGTTCCACGCCGGTATGATCTTTGGTTATGTCAAAGGATGGGATATGAAAAAGACTGCCAGGTTTGCTAACGCTTGTGGGGCGTTGAATACAATAAAATTAGGGGCGCGCAGTGGCATGCATTCCGAGGATGATGTGAGGCTCTTTATGGCCAATAACCATCGGCATCAAGTATGAAAATTTTAAAACCCGGAGTGTACTAGCTTCAAAAAGCTGTACTCAACGTCAGAAAAACTTTAAGTTACCTAAAGAACTTTTAAATTAATAATGCAATCGATGATATTTGGGACATCATAATGGCGAAAGTAATCCTGGACAATGTGGTGAAACGATTTGGTAAGTTAGAAGTTGTTCATGGGGTTAATCTGGAAATTCCCGATATCGAATTCTTGGTATTGGTGGGTCCTTCAGGATGTGGTAAATCCACAACCTTGCGCATGATCGCCGGTTTGGAGAGCATTTCAGAAGGGGAGATCCGCATCGGGGACCGGGTCGTAAATAAGGTAGCCCCCAAGGACCGGAATGTCGCCATGGTTTTTCAGAATTATGCTTTGTATCCTCACATGAACGTATTTGACAACATGTCCTTCGGGTTAAAGGTGAGCAAGACGCCAAAGACGGAGATTGAAAAGCGTGTTAATGAGGCAGCAGATATTCTGGAGCTCGGTGATCTACTCGAGAGAAGACCTTCCGAACTGTCCGGTGGTCAACGTCAAAGAGTCGCTATGGGAAGAGCTATCGTTCGGAATCCGTCCGTCTTTCTGTTTGATGAACCGCTTTCCAACCTTGATGCAACGCTGCGTGTTCAGATGCGTACAGAAATCAAACGGCTTCATCAAAAAATTCAATCAACTATTATTTATGTAACCCATGATCAGGTCGAAGCCATGACCTTGGCCGAGAGGATTGTGGTCATGAATAATGGATACATTGAACAGATTGGCAGGCCCATCGAGCTCTTTCAGAAACCCGTTAACACCTTTGTGGCCGGTTTTATCGGCACACCTCCCATGAACCTGCTGCCGGCCAGAGTTATCCACAACGGCACCGGTCTGCAGCTGGATTTCCAGGGGAAACTACAGATCCCCATCCCGGAAAAGTCGGATGCGAAGATCCGGGATGGATTAGAAGTCATTATGGGTCTCCGGCCGGAAGATCTGACGATTGATAATGGAAACATTGGACTCTCGGAAGAATGGAAAACAAATGGCGTTGTTGAAGTAGTCGAACCCCTTGGCAGTGAAACCTTTATGCATGTGGATCTGCAGGGGGTAACATTCAAAGCCAAGAGTGAAGGAAGAAGACATATTGGTCATGGTGACGTGATAAATCTGGTCATGAATCTGGAGCATCTCTACATTTTTGACTCCAAAACCTCCCTTTCAATCTATTGATCCTTTTTGAAAGGCTTGAATGCCCTTGAAAGAGCAAATCCCTCTGAGACCCGCTGTCCTCCCTTAGATTTATCGAAAGCACCTTTGTGAAATAATAATCACTGATATTAAAAAAGGCAGAGCCACTTTCTGACGCTGCCTTTTTTAAATGAATATATCGGACCTAAATCGCTTGGAATACACATCTTAATCAAAACGCGAAGCCCTGATCATAATTGATATGGTTCGGTCCTGCTAAGAGAATCTGCTGCATTTTTTTGAAATATTAAACCATTATTGTCCTGGCGGGCTATAGGCGACGGACTTTTTCACCGCTTCGTCTACTTCTTCAGGAGTGAGGAGTGCAGTCATCTTTACTGTTGCAGCACCACTGGCATTGACGATTAGAGATGCACTTGTGGCGCTGACATTGTCTGGGTACTCAAAAATGGCGAAAAGGTCGTCCTCACCAAGGGCATAGTAAAAAGTTTCCAATTTCCCTCCCAAACTTTCGGCTAACTTTACGACTACTTCTCGTCGTTTGGTACCCCCATCTTGGAGAAGTCCCTTCAAACCATCGACCGTATAGGATACGTGAGCTAAGTATTTTGGCATAATAGATCTCCTTTCAATTTAACAGAAGGGTTTAGTTTTGTAGTGTCTAAAAAATTAACCTCAACGTTGCAACCAAGCTCTTAAGCCCCTGATTGGATAACTCAAGCCCAGTCAGGAGCAAAGTAGGCACAATTTGAGTGGCTTTTCCATATAATCTTTGCCTTATTTGTTTGAATATGGAAGATAACTGAAGCCGGATGTCGATTCGTTTTTAGAGGAGCAGGAACTCAGCGTCTGGTTCCGGATAAGACCAACAAAGAGAATGAGATCAGATTCAGCGTTTCGTATCCGGTTAAAAAAAAGAGGATGGTTAATTTCATCTATTCCTACGTTAATCTGTCATCCATGTCAAGGAATTATGGGATGCAGGAGAGAAATATCCCCTTTTCCACCGCTGAATCAAAAGCAACGACCCCTGAATGGGCAGATACAACAGCAGCAGTTAACCATGGCAACTTTATTGCAGGGAATAGGATAATCAGCAATCACCAACCGAGCGGGCGTATTGAAGATGGCATCGCAACGGGGCCGAGGCCAACTTTACTGGTAATCGCTCAGTTATCAGTGCACAGGTGAGAGATCCGGGGCGTCCGGTGCCTTCGTAGGGCGCACCGCGCCGTTGATTCCGAAAACCGGAAGGTCTGTGAAGAGGTGGTTGAGTGAGCAGTTTTCCTATCTTGAATTTTTTACAGTATATTTTTAGGCAACTACCCGCTTTTTGGCAGGCCACTTAAACGGTCTTTCACTCGTCAGGACACCGTCTTTTTCAGTATAGTACTCTTTTTTGCAAACCGGGCAATACCATTCCGGGTGACTCCCCGACCAACCTGTTTGTCTCAATTTCGGTCCTTGAGCACAATTGCATCTCTGTTTCATCGTAAATCCTACTTTTCATAAAATAATCACAATTTCAATAGGTTAAGCCATAAAACATGCAAAAATGATACCAACTTATTAACTGTAAACCGACTCAGATTTCCGGCTTAAGGTTTAATTGGAATTTTGACGAAATCGTTAACTATCTCGAATAGATGCCATGGTTAAAAAAATTTAAGAATTCTTAACGTCATGGCAACCTTACATAGGGTTACGATTGTTGAGCCATGGCAGGTGTCATTACCTTGACGTCATCCTGTCTGGGCTATCTTGCAGATTCGTTTCTGCCGGCACCTTGAAATAAACCGTTTGGGCTTTATCATATTAATATAAATAAATTTTACGGAGGAATATTTAAAAATGATTCCATGGAACAATAAAATAATGAAAACGCATGGTCGCTCCATTCGGACAAAAATATTTGAAGCCTACCGGCAGTCTTTTGCCCGCGCCTGTATAATCGTTAGAGTAGAAAAAAAGAAACAGGAATTAACCCAAGCAAAGCTTCTAACGGATTATATGAATGGTTTACCGGAAGATAAGTGGGGGCATACGTAAGGTGGGCTGGTAAAACACATGCTTTCTTCCGCGTTGTTATCGTCAAAATATGATCCCATTTTATTCCTGTTAGATCTTGGATATCGGATTTTAAAATCCTCTATAAAGATGCTTTACACATCCAGAGATTCATATCAACGTCGTTGACACAATTTTGCTAGTTCAACTCCATACTATCTTGATACTTATTACTATAACCAATTGATAATTATATCTATTTTTCATATATTCGCAAGTTGGCACAGGTATTGTAATAGGTATGGTCAAGTCTGAAAATGATTAGCAGACTCTGTTGGAATAGCTAAGTATGACGCCTTCAGAAATATTTTAGTAACGTCCCCGGAAAGGATATACTAAAAGTTCTTGAGGTTGTTCCCGGAAAGAATAGCTTTTAAGAGTTTCTGAAGTGAGGTCTGGAAACTTTACACCGAAAGATTCCCAGACCAATGATAGGGGGTGGTGGCCCCGTTGCAGGAAGTGCTTAGAACTTGAATAGATAGATTCAAACAAAGGTACTTAAACCAATAGCATTCTCGACTGGTTAGATTCATTTCGAACCTCCTAAATTTTGGCGCTTCTCGGGCGAAATTTTAGGAGGTTCAAGCTTGACAAACTCGTTAAAAGCCAATTTTTACGCGTTAGCGTCATTCCGGCGGGGCCTGTACCGGACTCGATCCGGTAGCCGGAATCCAGTAATACCAACACGTTCTGGATGCCGGATCAAGTCCGGCATGACGATTTGGGTACTTTTTACGAAACCATCAAGCTTCTCTAACCCTCAATTCATAAGCCACCGGCATTGAATAAGTTTAGTTCAATTTTGTGTATTCTCCCGGTAACGGTAGAACCTTTTCAATTCTCATCCCGCCAAAGAGCGGGGTGGCTTGTGAATTGAGTTAGTTTAAGCACCGCATGATGGCGCCCGCTATTTCGGTTTCGTCCCTGACTATCGAAAAATCTCCGTTCCCTTGCAAGGCCAATTGCCGGATTTTTTCATTGGCCGCGAACGGAAAACCGATAACACTCAGTTTATCGAACTGAACGGCCGCTTGAAATGGATTTCCTCCCTTGTTCCAATCTCCGTCTGTCAGCAGCAGGCCGTCCTTGCGCTCGAATTTATCCACATGTTGCAGACCTGCCTCTAGGACGCCTCGGATGTTGGTATCGCCGCAGGATTGCAGCGCAAACAACCTTTCCAGGACTTTTTCGGGACCTGCGGATTCATCGACTTCTTTTAAAATGCAGACACCACTGTTGAAAGCCAGGATGCCATAATCTTTTTTGAAGTGTTGGGCAATGGCAGCTGCCGTAATCGCGGCCAGGATGATATTGCTTTGCATGGAATAGCTAAAGTCAAGCATCATGACAACCGCTTTTTTCTCAATATGTCTGACATACGATACAATATTATCCGAAATTCCACGTTCCGGTGCTTGCATGTATTTTTCGAGACTATAGTCCAGTTCAATCTCGGCACCGTCATTGAAACCCGGGATTAGCTTTAGTTTACCGGCGCGGTATCCTGCGTCCGCAATTCGTCTGGCGATAGCTATAATCAGACGACTGGCAATTTTAACGGCCTGGACCG
>JASFFJ010000177.1:0-11514 GCA_050124355.1 Desulfobacterales bacterium
TTGAAAATGTTCTGGTTTCGCGATCTTATGGGATAACAATCTTCGATTCAAGCGTGGGCGCGCTGGGGGGTTGCCCTTTCGCACCGGGGGCTACCGGTAATGTGGCCACCGAGGACGTGGTAAACGCCCTCGGAAAAAAAGGTGAGAAAGTGGGTGTTGATCTGAAGAGATTATCGCGGGCCCGGCGTCTGCTGGATCCGTTTTTGACTGAGGACCGACGCTCGCTGCCCAAAGATGGATCGCCCGCCTGCGCGGCGTGCCCGTTTTCGACCCGTGAGGTTTGCTGCCAACGCTAAAAAAATGAAAAACGCACCGTTTAAAGAAGCGTTGAAATTTTGGACAAAGCTGGGATTCATCAGCTTTGGCGGTCCGGCAGGGCAAATTGCCATCATGCATCATGAGGTAGTAGAACGCCGAAGCTGGATCGGTGAAAACCAGTTTCTCAGAGCACTCAATTTTTGCATGCTGCTGCCGGGTCCTGAAGCGCAACAGCTGGCAACCTTCATCGGATGGCGACTTCACGGCACGCTGGGCGGCATTGTTGCTGGAAGCCTGTTCGTGATCCCTTCGGTCCTGGTTATGTTGCTGCTCAGTTACCTGGCCGTGGCCCACATCGATATGCCGGCTGTGGCAGCAGCCTTTTACGGCATCCAGCCGGTCGTTGTGGCCGTCGTGATTGAAGCCGTCGTGCGCATCGGTAAAAAAACCCTTAAGCACAGCGTGCTGCATTTATTTGCCGCGCTGGCGTTTATCGCCATTTATTTCTTCAAACTCCCCTTTCCCGTCATCGTGGCGGCCGCAGCCATTGGGGGTTTGTTTTCGCAGCGCTGGCTGCCGAGTGTTTTCTGCATCGGCGATTTCAACCCCCAAACCGGCGAATGTCAGATAGAATCTGAACCGGCTGCCACCCAACCACAGGTTCGACCCTCTTTAACCCACGTCCTAAAGATCTTTTTTATCTGTCTTGTTTTGTGGACCATTCCAGTCGGCGGTATATGGATCATTTTAGGATACCATGACACATTGACGCAGATCGGATTATTCTTTACAAAAGCCGCCTTTGTCACCTTCGGCGGCGCTTATGCGGTGTTGAGCTATATCACCGAGGTTGCGGTTTCAAGTGGATGGCTGTCTACCGAGCAGATGCTGATCGGGCTTGGTCTGGCCGAATCCACTCCCGGCCCTTTGATCATGGTGACACAGTATGCAGGTTTTTTGGCAGCCTGGAACCTACCCGGCGGCTTCGATCCTTTGACGGCGGCGCTCATTGGTGCCCTTATCACGACCCATGTGACGTTTCTGCCATGCTTTTTCTTCATTTTTGCCGGGGCCCCATTTATCGAAGCCATGGCCGGCAACCAACGGCTCCAGGCTGCCCTTACCGGCATCACTGCGGCAGTTGTGGGCGTGATGCTCAACTTGGCGGTCTGGTTCGGACACAAAGTGATATTGCCTGACAATGCGTTAGATTCCTTTGCCTTGGTTTCTGCGATCGTATCACTTGTACTGCTTCAGAGATTTCAGTTGCCAATTCATTTCCTGGTTCCCGTCGGCGCTGCAACTGGGATTATCTGGCGGATATTGATGCCATTCTAAAAAAATTTTCATCTCACCCATATATTCGAATAGAGTTGAGTGCAAAAGAAAAAGGTCGCAACGCTTTTTGAATTTCTGCAATTCAGTTTAGCTGTCTTACATAGACAGTCAATACGAATAAAATACATTGATTCTAATTTGGTTTTGAATTAGATTTACTTTTTGCATCTATGGTGTAATTTCGTTATGTTTGTTGGGCTGGATTTTCGCTTGGACGACACTGAATGCTGAACACAAATCCAAAATTTTAAACAATTTTCTTAATGGTTTCAATGATATGACTTCAAGATCGTTTACAGAGAGAGGAAAATTCAGATCATGTTACCAGAGTTAACCCGTCACACGCGAATTTTGGAGATTGTCGGCGATACGATCCGAATAAGAGCGCAGGGTGCGGCGTTCGGCGACCTGGCCATCGTCGAAAATGTCGATGGTGAGACCTCCCAGGCCAAGGTTGTCGAACTCGATCGTGATATTGTCAGTCTGCAGGTATTTGCCGGCAGCAAGGGACTCTCTACCGAAGCCGGCGTGCGTTTTCTCGGTCATCCCCAAAATGTTATCTGTTCGGATAACATTTTGGGAAGAATTTTCCGGGGTTCCGGCGAACCCATTGATGACGGCCCCGATTTGTCCTCGGACCCCAAAATCGATATTGGCGGTCCTACCGTCAATCCCATGATGCGGGTCATGCCCGAAAAAATGATCCAGACCGAAGTGCCAATGATCGATCTGTTTAATTGTCTGGTTGAAAGCCAAAAGATTCCGATTTTTTCGGTAGCCGGTGAGCCCTACAACGAATTGCTGGCCCGTATCGGTTTCCGGGCCGATGCCGACATTGTGGTTTTCGGCGGCCTTGGGCTGATTTTTGATGACTACCATTTCTTCCGCACCGCGTTCGAAGAACATGGCGTTTTTCACCGGACCGTCATGTATGTCAACTTGGCTGCCGATCCGATTGTGGAACGGCTTTCGATTCCGGATATGGCCCTGGCAGTAGCTGAAAAATACGCGGTAGAGGAAGGTAAGCGCGTGTTGGTATTGCTGACGGACATGACCGCTTATGCCGACGCCATGAAAGAAATCGGTATATCTTTGGAGCGCATACCGGCTGCCCGCGGCTACCTGGGTGATCTTTATACCCAGCTTGCCATGCGCTATGAGAAAGCCTGCGATTTCAAAGATACCGGCTCGGTAACTATCCTAACGGTAACAACGATGCCTGGCAACGATGTCACCCATCCGGTGCCGGACAATACGGGATACATTACCGAAGGGCAATTTTATTTGCATGACGGTCATATCGATCCCTTCGGCTCCTTGTCGCGCTTGAAACAGCACGTGATCGGCAAGGCGACCCGCGAAGATCATGCCCAGATCATGAACACCATGATACGGTTATACTCGGGCGCTCAGGAAGCCGAAAAAAAACAGGCCATGGCCTTTGAGCTGTCGCCCTTCGATGAAAAATTGCTCAAATATGGCCAGCTTTTCCGTGAAAGATTTATGGATATTCGGGTTTCCATGCCGGTCATCGAGGCCCTGGATCGCTGCTGGCAAACACTGGCCGAGTGTTTCGACCCCCAGGAACTGCTCATGAAACAGGACTTGATTGATAAGTACTTTCCCAAAGGGAAAGGCTAGAATTGAACGACTTGGATTTTTTACTACAGAATGAAAATACAGGGTATTATCGAGGACTGAGATTTGTTTCAATCATGGAATAATGGAATATTGGAACAATGGAATGGTGAGTTATTAAAGGATATTATTGATTGTGAATATTATCGTTCCGCCTTCGGCGAAAGATTTACCCAATACTGCACTATCCCAAGACCCAATTTTCCAATATTCTAACATTCCATTATTCCACTAAGGAGAGAAGGGGACTAAGTTCCCTTTGAAATCCGTCATTGTCATTCTTTAAGGACTATCTATGGCAAAACTAAATTTAAGCAAAAGTGGACTTCAAAAGCAGCGCGAAGATATGCGGCTTTTTCAAAGGGTGCTGCCGTCGCTGGAACTCAAGCGGATGCAGCTTTCCGCCGAATTAAAACGCGCCCGGCAACAGCTGGCCGAAGCGACGGCTGAAGTTGAGCGGTTGAATAAACGGGTCGCGGAACAGTTGCCAATGCTTGCCAATCGGGAAATTGACGTTTCCGGACTGGTTCAGGTGGAATCTTTTCAGATCGAAGAGGAAAACCTGGTGGGTGTTAAGCTACCCGCCCTGGTAGCAGTAAAGTGCCGCGTTAGGCCCTATTCGATGCTGGCCAAGCCCCATTGGGTAGACGTACTGGTTGAACAGCTCAAGCAAATGGTCGAGCAGAAAACCAGGGTTCAAGTAGCGGCGAAACGGGTGTTTTTGCTGGCGCAGGCCGAGCGCCGGATTACCCAGCGTGTGAATCTTTTCGATAAAATTTTAATCCCCACCGCAAAGGAAAATATAAAAAAGATCCAGATATATCTGGCCGATGCCGAACGCGCTGCGGTTGTGCGGTCCAAAATAACCAAAAAAATTAGACGAAAGCAAGCAGCAGCCGCAATTGACGTCTGAAGATGGATCTCGCCGCAAATCGGAATCCTGCCTTTTTAGCAGATCGTCAGGTTTTTGGTATTAAAAAAAATTGAGCGACGAACGAGTGCCAAAGGAAACGCTACTATGAGCATCGTATCACTGGTAAAAGTAACGTTTTACGGTCACACTGATGATCGGCAGCGGGTTTTGTCTGATCTGCAAGGATTGGGCTGCCTGCATCTGATTCCATTGGCCCCTGTCAAGGAGACCCTGACCACCGGCGGTCCTTCTTCGCGTTCGCGGGAGGCCCTGCGATTCCTACGAAGCTGTCCGAATCAACGGCGGCAGGTGCGACATCCGCAAAAATTTGATGTCCACGCAATCGAAGCGCAGACCCTCGCGCTATTGGACAGATCTCAAGACCTGGAGGCCGAAAGGGATTTCCTGGTGGGCCGGATTGCAAATCTGAAGCCTTGGGGGGAGTTTTCTTTTCCGGCACGCGAGGCGCTTAACAACCTGAGGCTGTGGTTCTATATCGTGCCGCACAAGGACATGCAGCAGGTTGAAGCCATGGATCTCATTTGGAAAGTGGTATTCCGTGATAATCGCTTTTGTTATGTGGTGGTGATTTCAGAAAACCAGCCGACAGGCATGCCGGTGGAACGGGTTCGCACCGGCAGCAAATCCCTTTCGCAATTGGAGAATCGTTTGGAAGATGTTGAAATTGAGCTGGAGGATTTACAAGCAGAGCGCGCCAGCCTGACCCGTTGGTGCCGTTTGTTTGCCGGTAGTATCGATCGGTTGGAGGATCAAGCGGCCGTAAAGGATGCCATCGAGCAGACCTATACCGAGGACCCCATTTTCGCCCTGCAGGCCTGGACGCCGAAAAATACAGTTGACCGTCTGCAGCGTTACGCCAACGATCAGAACTTGGTGCTTGAAGCGGCGGCGCCCCAACCGGAGGAAACACCGCCCACCTTGATGCAAAATCCCCGGGCGTTGGCCGGCGGGCAGGATCTGGTATCATTTTATACCACTCCCCGCTACTGGCTGTGGGATCCGTCCATAATTGTGTTTTTTTCGTTTGCTGTCTTTTTTGCGATGATATTTGCAGATGCCGGCTATTCGGCCATCTTGGGGCTGATGGTCGCCGGGTTTTGGAAAAAAATGGGGCGATCAGATGCCGGACGGCGCTTTCGCATTTTGCTCTTAACCCTGGTGGTTGTTGGCCTGGTCTATGGCGTGATCGTCGGAAGCTATTTCGGGATCTCCCCTGCTGAAAACAGTCTACCAGGTAGGCTACAGATCATCGACATGATGAATTTTAATCTTATGATGCAGCTTTCGATATTACTGGGCGGTTTTCATCTCGTAATCGCCAATGCCGTAACCGCCTGGCACTTCCGGCGTTCAATCCGGGCGGCTATCCCCTTGGCTTGGGTATTTATTTTCCTGGGTGCCATGGCCTTTTGGCAAGCAATCGCGCAGGGGGAGGCATTGGGCGTTTTGAAGCCCTACGGCCTTGCGGCCATGGGGCTGGGGCTGGCCGGCGTTTTGTTATTCAGCAGTGCCGAGGGCCCGCTTTGGAAGCGGCTGTTAAAAGGGCTTGGCGGGCTTACCGGCCTTTCCAATGCCTTCGGTGATGCGTTGAGTTATCTGCGACTTTTTGCCCTCGGTCTGGCTAGCGAATCTTTGGCCAGTACGTTTAACGGAATGGCCGGTCAGGTCAAAGGATCACTACCTGGGGTAGGAATTTTATTTGCGTTTCTAATTATCCTGCTCGGACACACCCTGAACTTTGTGCTGTCTTTGAGCAGCGGATTCATCCATGGCCTGCGTCTTAATTTTATTGAATTTTTTAGATGGAGTATTCCCGGAGAAGGGCGGCCGTTCAATGCCTTTGCGAGAAAGGAGAAGGAATAATGGAAAACACGATCTTAGCGTTGGGCTGGCTGGGCGTTTTTGCCCCGCTGGCGTTAGGTGCGGTCGGCAGTGTCATCGGATGTTCGCGTGCCGGACAGGCGGCAATCGGGGCCATGCTCGAGACCGAAAGCGGTTTCGGAAAATTTATCGGCGTGTCAGCGATGCCGTCTTCCCAGGTAATTTACGGAATTGTCGTTACATTGACGTTTGGCGGCGCCATCAAGGCGGAATCGGCCGCCGGCATTTTCGGCATCGGCGTGTTAACCGGATTGGCGTTAATGGCCAGCGGTGTTTACCAGGGCTATGCCTGCGCATCATCCATCAGTGTTTCCAAAAGCAAGCCTGAGGTATTCGGTATTTCTCTTGCGCCGGCGGCGGTGGTGGAAGGCTTTGCCGTGTTTGCCTTCGTATTTGCACTGGTGCTGCTGGGCACCGTCACCGGACAAGGAGGCTGAATCATGGCAGAGACAACCAAGATGGCATCGGGCGTCCAGGAACTCATTAACCGGCTGCGGGATGAAGGCGTTGAAGCCGGCCGGGAAAAATCTGATCAGATCCTGCGCGAGGCCCGGGAACAGGCTTCCCGGATTGTCGCTCAAGCCAACACCCAAGCCGAAGAAACGTTAAGAAAAGCCCGTCGGGAAATCGAAACGGAGAAAGCGGCCGCGATTGAATCGCTGCGTGTGGCGATTCGGGACACCGAACTAAAGATGGAATCAGGGCTGAAAGCCGGTTTTGCCGCGCATGTCAAACGGCTGGTCTCCGTTGAACTGGGTGACAGAGAATTTCTACGACAGGTGATTTTAGGCATCGCCGGTATGGCCGCCGGCGACAAAACCTGTGAAGATAAACCTGTTGAAATTTTACTTCCCAAAGACCTGTTTGAAACCGATGAAAAGCGCACGAAACTGACCGAAAAGGGACAGGACCATATGCGCCGACTGGTGTTGGGCATCGCCGGCGATATGTTGCGGGAAGGTGTCGATTTAAAACCCTCGAAGGATATCAGCGGTGGTATTCGGATTCGCCTGGTGGGTGAAGATTTGGAAATTGATTTATCCGATCAAGCCATTTCCGATTTGCTGCTGCAAAACCTGCTCCCCCGCTATCGGGCCATTGTCGCCGGCGCGGAATGAATTCGATTTTGGATTTTGGATTGGAGATTTCTGAATTGAGATTTCTACTTTAAAGAACAGTAGCGTAATGGAGTACAGGAGGATTGAAGTGGCGGGGTAATGAATAGAACAAATCCAATTTTCCAATACGCCATCACTCCACCACTCCACCAAAATTATGGAGTAATCTTATGGGTAGCCAACCATACTATACGCTGCTTTCAAGCTTACCGCCGCTGCCGCGCTTTGATCAGACTGAGCGGTTGCCGATAACGCGGGAACGGCTGAGCCAACGACTCAGCATGCTCACGCCGGAGGATGCGCGGTTGTTCGACCAGGCGGCCGAATTTCTGGCCTGGCAGCGGCAAACCGCAATCCGGACGGATCAGGAAATGATTGCCAAGTTTAAGAAGATGGAAGAACACATCGCGCAACCCAAGCTTCGATCCATCTTTGATTTTCCCATTGATCAGCGGACGATTATGGCCGCCCTGCGCCGTCGTTTTCGCGGTCTGCCGGCACCGGCTTCGGGAGAATCATGGGGTGTCGGACGCTATGTCAACCACATCGAGCTTAACTGGGAAGATCCGCATTTTAAGCTCGGTGCAGTCTATGACTGGATTCCGCAGGCACGCACCCACCTTAAGGCCGGTGAAACCCTGGCGCTTGAGCGGCTGCTGAAGACCACCCTCTGGGACCACGTTGATCGATCCGTCCCGGCTTATGATTTCGGTTTCAGTGCGGTGTTGGTTTATGTCATCAAATGGGATATCCTCGACCTGTGGCTGTCCTATAACATCGAAGATGCTCAAGTGCGATTTGATGAATTAGTGACGGAGGTAACCGATGAGCAACCACAAATCTTCAACGGCTCAGCCAAAAACATCACCAACGAGTGAGGGTGCTGGCGTCCATGTGTTGAGCGTACGCGATAGCATGGTGAGCATCGATACGGGGGGTAAAGCCATCAAAAAAAATGAGGTGGGCTTTATCTGTGTCGGCCAAGAGCGTCTTATGGCCGAAGTGCTGCGCGTACACGGCAACACAGCTGATATGCAGGTGTTTGAAGACACCCGTGGCGTTCGTGTCGGTGATCCGGTTGAGATGAGCGACCAGATGCTGTCAGTCTTTCTGGGCCCCGGTCTGCTGGGGCAGGTCTTTGACGGGTTACAAAATCCATTGGCAATCCTGGCCCGCGATCACGGTTTTTTCCTGCCGCGCGGTGTCAATGTGTTTCCGCTGGACCCGGAAAAGAAGTGGGCCTTTACCCCGACGGTTTCAATGGGAGACAAACTTGTCGCCGGACAACCCATTGGAACGGTCCAGGAAAAGGTATTCAGTCATAAAATAATGATCCCTTTCAATGAACCCGAGCCCGTTGAGGTTACCTGGATTCACCAGGGAAGTTTCACGGTAAACTCAACCATCGCCCGGATTCAAACTGCGCAGGGCATCGAACGGGAACTGACCATGATCCAGTCATGGCCGGTACGCCGACCGATACCTGAGGCCATGCTGCGCCGACGTCAGGCGGAACGGCTGTATCCTACTGAGCCGATGACCACAACCACCCGTATCATCGATACGTTTTTCCCCATTGCCCGGGGCGGAATGGCCTGCATCCCGGGACCGTTCGGCGCCGGCAAAACGGTACTGCAAAACCTGATTTCGCGCTATTCGACGGTGGACATCGTCATTGTGACCGCTTGCGGCGAACGCGCCGGCGAAGTCGTTGAGACGATCAAGGAGTTTCCGGAAACCAAAGATCCCCGTACCGGCGGTTCATTGATGGACCGCACGATCATCATCTGCAACACCTCCTCGATGCCGGTTGCGGCCCGGGAATCTTCGATCTATACCGGAATTACCTTGGGCGAATACTATCGACAAATGGGCTACAACGTCCTTGTGATTGCAGACTCCACTTCACGCTGGGCCCAGGCCATGCGCGAGACCTCGGGACGTATGGAAGAAATCCCCGGTGATGAGGCCTTTCCAGCTTATCTGGATTCCTCAGTCAAAAATATCTACGAGCGGGCCGGCGTGATCAAGTGTCCGGACCAAGCGATCGGCAGCCTCACAATGATTGGAACCGTCTCACCGGCCGGCGGCAATTTTGAGGAACCGGTCACCCAGGCGACCCTGACCACCGTCAAAACCTTTCTGGGCCTTTCCTACGATCGGGCCTACAAGCGGTTTTATCCGGCCATAGATCCCTTGATATCCTGGTCGCGCTACTTGGACCAGCTCAAAGATTGGTTTACCGACAATTTAGACCCCGGATGGGTCGATGATGTCAAGGCCATGCAGGAACTCTTGCACCGGGGTGATGCCATCTATCAGATGATGCAGGTCACCGGTGAAGAGGGGATTACCGCGGAGGACTTTGTCCTCTGGGAGAAATCAGTGCTGCTCGACATGGTTTTCCTTCAGCAAGACGCCTTCGACGATGTGGATGCGTCCATGTCTATCGAACGCCAGCAAAAGAGCTTTCAGTTGTTAAAAGGGCTCATAACGGCCGAATATCGGTTTAAAGATAAGGATGAAGCCAGAGATTTTTTCACACGGATTAAAGGGGCTTACAAAAATCTAAATTACAGCCCGGAGGAATCTGCGGATTATGAACGCTACCGGCAGGAGATAGAGGACCTGGCGGCCAAATATATGGCGGTTGCCTAGCGTGCAAACGAACAAAATTTAACGCTCGCCACCAACTGCGTATCGTAAGTTGATCCAAACCTGCTGCCGGCATAATTGGTTGAACGCCCTGAAGCCTATCGCTGGAATTCACAATAATATTAAATTATTAGAAAACTCAGGACTCGGCCTTCCCCTGCGCTTCCACCTGCCGGTTCAATTCCGTCACCAGGTCCGGAGGCAGTTTCAAGCGTGCCGCCAGCATGGCGAGGTAAGACTTCTCGTCAGCGGTATCCACATCAATCGCAAGCAATGAGGCCACGTATATTTCAGCCGCCACCTCCGGGCTGGTGGCACTATTGACAATCGCATCCATATCAATCGGATGCCCCATTTCCGCTACCAGCAAAGCCTGGACTTCGGGGTCCAGCCCCATGGACTCAATCCGCTGATAAATGGTCCGGCTCTCTTTGGCATCAAGTCGGCCGTCTGCGCGCGCTGCTGCGATCATTGCGCGAACCAGGGTCAGGCCCAGGGTTTCCTGCCCGGCCGCATCATTTTTAGCCGGCATAAACGCCGAACCTTCCGGAGCTGGCGGGAGTTCCGCCTTAGCCGCTTGGGGCAATGCGCTGTCTGCAGCACCTTTGCCGGCGCTGTAACGCTGGTAGGCGCCGTAGGCAAGCGCACCGACGGCAGCAATCCCGCCCATTTTGAGCGCTTTTTTTCCCATTTTGCGGCCCGACTTGCTAGTTAGCAGATTGCTGGCAAGTCCGCCGGCCAATCCTCCGGCAAAGCCACCGGCCGCCCCACTGCCGAGCAGCTGTCCAAGTAGTTTGTTCATATCAGCCATGGTATTTCGTCCTCCTTTAAAGTGATAAAAAAGTGTAAATGCCGATCGAACGGGTACATTAGCGAAAAACGATAAATAAACACAACATCACAATCGTTGGTAACAGTGCAAATTTAAGGATGCCGGCCGGAGACACTTCGTTGCCAAAGTATTTTTTTAAAATCGACAGACCTGCCGGGTTCGGTGCGTTGGCAATCACCGTCAGGCCGCCTCCGGCAACGGCGCCAGCCACCACGGCATGTTTGAGTGCGTCGGCAAAGGCCCTTTTTAATCTTCTGCTCGTGCGCGTCCTCCCATTTATGGGCTATGGTCATAAATTTACCGGTTAGAAAGGTATGAATGATCGCACACAGAAATATGAGGGTGGCGATCAGGTTGAAAGGTTCCTGTTTGGCGCGGCTTATCAAAATTTTAGAGATACTGTCGACATCGGCATCATTATAGCTATCTAGGCTGCGCGGAAAGACCTTGGCGTCATCGGTCGGCTTTTCGGCTGCCAGAACGTCAGCCCCGCCAATTAAACCGGAAAACAAAAAAATCAAAATGACCAACAAGCCCGGCTTCCAATATCTAATCATTAAGTATCCCAACCCGAACCATAATTTCTAACGCAGAACCATAGAGAACATGCAGGAAAAAGAGGTCAGATTAATGCATTTTTATCATTAATGCAAATACAAAGAATATATTGATAACACGGGTAAAATGATTTAAAAAGAATAGACATGTTGAGCGGTTCTGAGTTCAGACTGTCATCTTTGTGGTTTGGTGCCTGGCCGAGCCTTTTCACCGTAATTTTATGTTAAAACATCCTTGGAGGAAATCTAATTGAAGATTGGTGTCATGAATCACCCTGCCAAACCGGTTTACGATGAGATCAT
>JASFFJ010000178.1:0-11446 GCA_050124355.1 Desulfobacterales bacterium
GTCTGACCGGTTACACGCCCCTAACCGACAATGTCATGCTCGGAACCGACGGTATGCACTGCGATATGCTGCGCAGCGCCCAAGCCGCTTTCCTGGTCGGCCAGGCCACTGAAGGCATTGGTTTCGATGGCATTTATCAGCGTTTCCGCAATGTCCACCGCTACATACGGGAATGCGGCGCGCAAGGGGATGCGGACAACAACCTGGTTATTCTCGACTACGACGCCCCCACCGAGTTGACGGCCAACAACTTTTTGGGACACTTTGTCTATGGCCTGGACGCCCGCCATGTGGCAACAGTGATCTGCCAGGGCCGGATCATCGTCGAAAACCAACAGGTCACAACCGTGGATGAAGGTGAGGTGCTGGCCTTTGCCAGGGAAATGGGCACAAAACTGTGGGATAAGATGTAACCGACAGACCTCATTATTCATCAGAAAAAAATCGACCGCAGATCTTTGTAGATCTCAGCATTGCCCGTAGATTTGAATTTCGGTCGGTCTGGGTTAAAAGGTTTCGGGTTCCCGGTTCAGGGTTAATCGCTTAGCGCTTTTTCCCTTTACCATTGATATAATTGTTTAATATGACGTAGAAATCAACTTCTGAACCTTTGAACCCCTGGCCCAGACCTGGCATGTCAAGATGTGGTGATGGCAAGACAAGTTTATAGAATGCAGAAACAATATCATAGCCACATCCCTTCGCGCCAGGGCAGGCTTGAACCCTGAACCTTGAACCTTTCGTTTAAAAGGAGATTGCACCATGAGCAGCGATAAATTTTGGGGCTGTAACATAGAGACCCTGCTTAAATGGATCCTGGCAGAGGAAAAGCAAGGACAGATTTTTGGAATTCCGAAAGAGCTCTTTTTTATCCCCCGACCGACCGACCCTTTTCGGATGCACCGCTATAGTCAGCTTTTGGAGACACCCCTGGGAGTAGCGGCCGGCCCCCACACCCAGCTTTCCCTGAACCTGATCTCCGCCTGGCTGACCGGCGCCCGTTATCTGGAATTGAAAACAATCCAGGTGCTGGACGAGTTGGAGGTCACCAAACCCTGCATTGACATGACCGATGAGGGCTACAACTGCGAATGGTCCCAGGAGTTGAAGCTGGACCAATCCTTTGATGAATACCTGAATGCCTGGATTATGTTGCACATTCTCAAGGACAAGTTCGGCTGGGGCACCCCGCAGGAGCAAGGCTTTATCTTCAACATGAGTGTAGGGTACAATTTGGAAGGTATCCTGAGCCCCACCGTCCAACGCTTTCTGGACCGCATGCAGGATTGCACACAAGAAAAAAGCGACAAAATTGATCGTTTGGCCAAATTTTACCCCAGGGTCAAGGAGTTGGATATTCCGAACCGCATCTCCGACAATGTCACCATCTCGACCATGCACGGCTGCCCGCCGGAAGAAGTGGAAAAAATCGGCCGCTACTTCGTCGTGGAACGTAAGTTTAATACCACCATCAAGCTCAATCCGACACTGCTAGGGCCTGAACGTTTGCGGGATATCCTCAACGACAAACTGGGCTTTGAGACGGAGGTTCCGGATCTGGCCTTTGAGCACGATCTCAAATACACCGACGGCGTGGCCTTGATCCGTGCGCTCCTGGCCGACGCAGAAGATAGCGGCGTAGCCTTCAACATCAAACTGACCAATACTTTAGAAACCAGCAACCGGGAGCAGAATCTGCCCAAAAACGAACAAATGGTCTACATGAGTGGTCGCGCCTTGCATCCCATCAGCATCAACCTGGCTGCTCGTTTGCAGGTGGAATTCGAGGGCGTCTTGGATATTTCCTTTTCGGCCGGGACCGACTGCTTTAACGTCACCGATGTCATCGCCTGCGGTCTGAAACCCGTCACGGTCTGCTCCGACATATTAAAGCCCGGCGGCTACGGTCGCCTATCACAGTACCTGGAAGAGCTGGGTAAAGCCATCTCGGACAGCGGCGCAAATACAATAGCGGAGTTCATCCTTTCCCGCAACGCCATAACTGAGGATCAACAAAAGGCCGGGCTGCGCAATTTGCAAGCGTATGCAGAAGCGGTAACTAAACAGGACGCCTACAAAAAGACGCGTTTCCCTTACGATAACATCAAGACCCACCACGAGCTCCATACCTTTGATTGCATCGCGGCCCCTTGCATGACAACCTGCCCTGTCAGCCAGGACATCCCCGCCTATATGTATTACACCGCCCGGGGTGATTACCACAAGGCCCACCAGGTGATTCTGGAGACCAACCCGTTTCCCAACATTCAGGGCATGGTGTGCGACCATATGTGTCAAACCAAATGCACCCGCATCAATTACGACGACCCCTTGTTGATCCGGGAGATCAAGCGCTTTATCGCCCAAAGAAGCGACCGGGCCGGCGGGCTCAAGGCGGCCCCATCCAACGGGATCAAGGTGGCCATCATCGGGGCCGGGCCCTCCGGATTGACCTGTGCCCATTTCCTGGCACTGGATGGTTTTAAAGTTCAAATATTCGAGAGCAAGGCCTTTGCGGGGGGCTGGGCTTCGGATGCCATCCCCAGATTCCGACTCGATGAAACCAGCATCCGCGAAGACATCGATGCGATTTTGGGCCTGGGGGTCAATATCGAATATCAATCCCAAATCGACCGCCAAAGATTCGAGCAGCTGCGCCGCGATTGCGACTATGTTTATATCGCCATCGGGGCCCAGGAAGGCACCGAATTGGGCGTTCCCGGCGAAGAGGCCGAAGGGGTCATGGATCAGTTGCGCTTTTTAAGCGCGGTTCGCCGCGGCGAACGGCCGAATCTGGGAAAAAAAGTCGCCGTTATCGGTGGCGGTAATTCGGCCATGGATGCCGCCCGGACCGCCAAGCGTCTGGTCGGCGAAGACGGCGAAGTCAGCGTCGTCTATCGGCGAACCCGAAAGGAAATGCCGGCTGCCGCCGAGGAAGTCCAGGCCATGATTGACGAAGGTATTCAGCTGATCGAGCTGACAGCCCCCGAGTGCATGTTGGTCGAAGACGGTCACGTGATATCCAATCTGTGTTTTCGCATGCAACTTGGCGAAAAAGATGACAGCGGTCGACCCCGGCCCATCAAGCTCGATGGGTCCGAATTCGAGTTGAATGTTGACAGCGTTATTTCGGCTATCGGCCAGCGCGTCAACCTTGATTTCTTCCCCGAAAAGAAACTGGAAATCAATCCGGCGACCCATGAAACCCAGCTCAAAAACGTATTTGCCGGCGGAGATGCCGTCCGCGGTGCCTCCACCCTCATCAAGGCCATCGGCGACGGCAAGAAGGTGGCCGAGACCATCAAACGACGTGCGCTGAAAGAATTTGGGGCTCCGGAGAGCGTTTCAGCGAAAGCCTCGGACCCCATCGATTTAAAGCGACGCAAAGCTCGTCGACTATATGGCGCCGAGTTGCCGGAGATCGGTTTTGCGGAACGTTCTGGGTTCGAAATGGTAATTAGAACCCTGGATGAGGCCACGGCCCAGAAGGAGGCCGACCGCTGTCTGCAGTGTGACGAAGTCTGCAGCATCTGTGTGACGGTTTGTCCAAATCGCGCCAATATCGAGTTTACGATGGAGCCCCTGGAATTCAAAGTGCAGCAGGTGCAGCAGACCGGTAACGGCATTGAAATTAAGGATCTCGAGACGGTTCGGATCGAGCAGAAATATCAGATCCTGAATGTAGGCGACTATTGCAATGAATGCGGTAACTGTGCTACCTTTTGTCCCACCAGCGGCGCACCATATCAGGATAAAGCCAAGTTCCACCTTTCGGCAGAGAGCTTTGCCTCCGCCCGGATCGGTTACTACTTCAGCGACAATAACCGAGTGGCGTACAAACACGATAAGCATCGCGCCGATCTTGAGATCACTGAAGACGGTTACATCTATGAAAATGAAACGGCAAAGGTCAACCTGAACAATGACTACGAGGCCCGAAAAGTTGAGTTCAAAGGCAACGGGCAAACTGTCGTAAACTTGCGGCATGCCGTGGAAACTGCGATCCTGGCCCAGGCCGCTCGCCAGGTGTTGCCACTGGCGTTGAGGGATATTGAAGATTGAAGATTTAAGATTGAATAATTAAGGATTTCAGGCTATTTTATTTCTTTGCTTTTTCAATAAGTTATAGAAACGATAGAATGCCACAAATCCTCTATATTCAATCGTTAATCTTCATTCTATCCGGTTTCGCTAAGTTAAGGTAGGTTGGGTTGAGCGATGTATAATGTTGGGTTTCGCTCTTTCTGCCATTTTTGAAATTTGTTTAGCGAGTTCTCGATTGGAGTTATTAGCGAAACCCAAAAAATCGGTCGCTCAACCCAACCTACAAATTTTACGGCAATATTTAACCGCAAATAAACAATAATTGATTATACCATTTAGCGTGGTGAGCAATCATGGCAATCGGCAAAGCAGTTCAACGAGTGGATGGCGTCGCCAAAGTCACCGGCAAGGCCCGATATACGGATGACTTCTCCATGCCCGGTATGCGGGTGGCCAGGTATCTGAGGAGTTCCATCGCCCATGGACGGGTGGTTCGCATCGATACCGGCCAGGCCCGGGGGCTGCCGGGAGTGGACGGGGTATTTACCTATGAAGACATCCCTAAAAAGATATTCGCCACGGCCGGGCATCCCTTTTCTCTGGATCCGGGCCATGCCGACGTCGCCGACCGGCGCCTTTTAACCGATCATATTCGCTACCAGGGTGATGAGATTGCGGTGGTGGTGGCCGAAAACGAATTGACCGCCCAGAAAGCGCTGGCCCTCATCGAGCTGGAATATGAATCCTACCGGCCCTTGGTGCGCATGGATGATGTTTTGGCCGAGGATGCACCCGAAATCCATAAAAAGACCCGAAACATCGTCAAGGAGCACGCCTATACGGCCGGCGGCGATTGTCAGCAGGCCAGGGAGGAATCGGATCACCTGATCGAAGGCTGTTATGAAACCCAGGTAATGCAGCACTGTCACCTGGAGAATCACTCGGCGTACGCTTATATGGACGATCTGGAGCACATCGTTATCGTGACCTCTACCCAGATTCCGCATATCGTGCGCCGCATTGTGGGTGAAGCCCTGGAATTGCCTCTAAGTCAGATCCGCGTCATTAAACCGTATGTAGGGGGCGGATTCGGCAACAAGCAGGACGTGGTGCTGGAACCTATGGTGGCTTTTCTGACTCTGAAGCTGGGCGGCGTGCCGGTAAAATTGAGACTGGACCGCGAAGAGGGTATGGTCGGCACCCGGGTGCGCCATCCCTTCCGGGTACAAATGGAGCTGGGGGTGCAAAAAGACGGCACTGTGAAGTTGATCAACTTCGACGCGCTATCCAATACCGGCGCCTACGCGTCCCACGGGCATTCCATTGCCGCAGCCGCGGCTGCCAAGGCCCATTACATGTATCCGCGGGCGGTCTACCGCTGTCATGCCCGCACGATCTACGGCAACTTCCCGGCAGCCGGCGCCATGCGGGGATACGGCTCACCCCAGATGACCTTTGCGGTTGACTGCGCCATGGAAGACGCCGCACGCATCCTGGGCATGGATTCCGTGGAATTTCGTCTTAAGAATGCAGTCAAGCCCGGCGACATGAACCAGATCGGTAAGCGTCCCATAATGACGGCCGGACTGGTCGAGTGTATTGAGAAAGGAAGAAAGCTAATCGGCTGGGAAAAGAAGCGTGCTGACTGGCCGACGTCCCAGGAAGGACCGATTCGCCGCGGTTTAGGCCTGGCCTGTTTCAGCTACCTATCCGGGACCTACCCGGTCTGCGTGGAGGTCGCCAGCGCCTCTCTCATGTTGAATCAGGATGGGTCGGTGCACCTGCGCGTGGGGGCCACCGAGATCGGCCAGGGTTCGGATACGGCCTTTGCCCAGATGGCAGCTGAAACCCTGGGGATACCATTTACCAGCGTGCACCTGGTTTCCACCCAGGATACCGATGTCACCCCCTTCGACACCGGCGCCTATGCCTCCCGCCAAACCTACGTCGGCGGCCAGGCAGTCATGCGCACCGCCCAACAGCTCAAGGAAAAAATTCTGGACTATGTCGGTATCATCACGGGGATGAATCCCCTGGATCTCGACATCCTGGATGGCAATATCGTGGTGGCCCGGACTCCGGAGACAGTGGTGATGAGCCTGGAAAATGTCGCCATGGATGCTTATTACGATAAAAACCGCGGCGGCCAGATTACAGCTGAAGTCAGTTACAAGACCCGCACCAACGCACCTTCCTTCGGGTGCACCTTCGTGGATCTGGAGGTGGATGTCCCCATGTGCAAGGTCAAGATTAATGAGATCTACAATGTGCATGACTGCGGGGTGGTCATCAACCCCTTGAATGCCGAAGGGCAGGTGCACGGCGGCATGGCCATGGGTATCGGAGCGGGTCTCTTCGAAACGCTCATGATTGATCCCGACTCCGGGCGAATCTACAACAACAACATGTTGGACTACAAAGTGCCGACCATCATGGACATCCCCGATCTGGGGGTGGCCTTCGTGGAGACCCACGAGCCCACACATCCATATGGTAGCAAGTCCCTGGGGGAACCACCGGTGCTGTCGCCCGCTCCGGCCATCCGCAATGCAATCTTGGATGCCACCGGGGTGGCCGTCAACGAGCTGCCCCTGAACCCCAAAACCCTGTTCCGGTATTTTAAGGCGGCTGGGTTGATTTAGATTTTTATGGGTTTTATCCGATGACATCTTGTCAGAAACGTAAGGTTTCAGTTGTTGATGTTCATGTTTCCGTAATTGAAAAATTTCAAATAACAAAACACAAATATCAAACAAATCACAATGACTGAAATTCAAAATTCCAAACAATTGGCATTAGATCTTATTTGAGATTTGGATATTGTCATTTGGAATTTATTTGTAATTTGGTGCTTGTAATTTGTTATTTCTCTCCGAGCCGTAGGTTCAGATCTACGAGCCGGAGGCCGGCTTATCCGGACAAGGTAATCGTCAATGTACGATATAGACAGTTATCACAAAGCAAGTACGGTCGATGAAGCCATCGCGCTTCTGGCACAGAATCCCCAAGCCATCCCCATTGCCGGCGGAACGGATGTGCTGGTTCGTTTACATCAACGGAACCCGGACTACCGTCATCTGGTGGATATTCACGATGTGGCGGAGCTGAAAAGCATCTCCATGGAACCCGATGGGTCCATCGTCATCGGTTCCGGGGCCACTTTCACCGATCTGATGGCGTCCGGAACCATCACCAGCCATATTCCGGTCCTGGCTGAAGGGGCATCCTGGGTGGGAGGTCAACAGGTGCGCAATATGGCCACCGTGGGCGGCAACATCAGCAACGGTGCCCCCAGTGCGGACAGCGCCGCACCCCTGCTGGTCCTCAACGCCGTCGTGGTACTGAAGGGCCCCCAAGGCATCCGTCAATTGCCGTTGCATCAGTTCTACCAGGGACCCAGCCGGGTTGACTTACAACAGGCTGAAATCATGACCGCTTTGCGTATCGCCCCGGACGATTACCAATGCTGGTTCGCCAGTTATTACAAGTACGCCATGCGCGACGCGATGGATATCGCCACTATCGGCTGTGCGGCAGCCTGCCGGCTTAAGGGAAAGCGAGTTTCCGAGTTGCGCCTGGCCTACACGGTGGCGGGGCCCACTCCCCTGCGCTGCTGGAAGACCGAGGAAAAGACAAAGGGTGCGGTTGCAGATCAGGCCCTGTTGCAGCTTGTCGGTGATTCGGTGCTCGCTGATCTTCGGCCGCGGGAATCCTGGCGAGCGCCCAAAGCCTTCCGCGAACAGATCATCAAGACCCTGGCGGAACGGGTACTGCAAAAAACCCTTAACCAAGGTGGAGTATGCATATGATGAACCGCAATGTATCCCTTACGATCAACGCTAAACCCGTTTCCCTGACGGTGGACGTGCGCCAATCCCTGCTCGAGGTGCTGCGGGAGCAAGGTTACACCAGTGTCAAAGAAGGCTGCGGGGTCGGGGAATGCGGCGCCTGCACCGTGCTGGTGGATGATGTGCCGCTGGATGCATGTCTGTACCTGGCGGTTTGGGCCGACGGCCGCAATGTCCGCACCGTTGAGGGCGAAACCAGACACGGTCGGCTCTCAGAGGTGCAGCAGGCTTACCTGGACACGGGTGCCGTGCAGTGCGGCTTCTGCACGCCGGGCCTGATCATGACCTCGACGGCCTTTGTGGAAAAGTACAAGGGCAGAGAAATGGTCTCACGCACCGAGATAAGGCGTGCCCATGCCGGCAACCTGTGCCGCTGCACCGGCTACGAGGGAATCATCCGGGCGGTTGAGCAATGTCTCAAAGTTGAAGAGGACGAGACGCCCGACAAGGCTGTGGCATGTGACATCGAATAGATTTATGAAGGAAGATTATTAGAAAAAAATGAATATCGAACACCCGCCTGCCAGGCATAATGTATGGGGTTGGTACTAACATTGATATATAAATAAAATTGTGTTTGCGTGTAATTTGTACTCTAGCCTGATTGAATATTTTAGGATTGCTATTGATTTAGTGTGAAAAGACAGAGCGAAGCCTCCGGCTCGTAGGGGTTGTACGCCTGCGCCTCGGAGAGCGATTCCACAAATCTTCAATATTCAATCGTCAATATTCAATTCCGGCTTGTCCGGGTTGGGGGTTACCTATGAACGAAAAAGCAATGGATGTTGACCGTCAAGAAAAAGAGGATGCCTTCGATCTCATCTACCAATTAGATGACAATCCCCCTGTCAAGGATGCAATGTTTGCGGCCCTTCAGCACCTCTTGGCAATTATTGTCGGAATTATTACACCGACCCTGATTATTGGCGGCGTCCTCGGCTTGGGCAGCGAGATTCCATATTTGGTAAGTATGGCCCTGATTGTCTCAGGCGTGGCCACATTCATCCAGGTAAAACGGATCGGACCGGTGGGTTCCGGTATTTTGAGTATCCAGGGAACCAGTTTTGCATTCCTGGGTGCCATATTGACAGCCGGATTTATGGTAAAAAATCAGGGCGGCGGACCGAATGAGATATTGTCGACGATCTTTGGCCTCTGTTTCTTTGGCGCGTTTATCGAGATGATCCTCAGTCGTTTCCTGCAACATCTGAGAAAGATAATTACACCGGTGGTAACCGGAACGGTGGTGACCCTCATCGGCCTTAGTCTGGTAAAGGTGGGAATCATCGATATGGCGGGCGGTAAATGGCTGCTTGACAACAAACCGGAACTGTTTGGCAGCGCCCAGAACCTTTTTCTGGCCTTTCTCGTCATGATTATCGTTATCATTCTGACGAGCAGTAAAAATCAATTTCTGCGAATGGGCTCCATCGTGATCGGCTTAATCGTCGGGTACATCATCGCCGCCTTCATGGGTAAGGTCAATTTTAGTGCATTGCAGGATTTGCCCCTAATAAATATCCCCATCCCGTTCAAATATGGTTTTAGCTTTAGTCTCACCGCCTTCATTCCGGTTGCGTTTATTTATCTGATCACAACCATCGAATCGACGGGAGATCTTACGGCCACATCGATGGTATCCGGTCAACCGATCACAGGGGACTTGTACATCAGCAGGATCAAAGGCGGCGTCTTGGGAGACGGTGTTAATTCCGCTATCGCCGCCATGCTCAATACGTTTCCCAATACAACCTTCAGCCAGAACAACGGCGTGATCCAGCTTACCGGTATTGCCAGTCGTTATGTCGGAATGTACCTGGCCGGATTCCTGGTAATTCTTGGATTATTTCCGGTCATCGGGGCGTTCTTCCGGTCCTTGCCGAGCCCCGTCCTCGGGGGGGCTACCATTGTCATGTTCGGAACGGTCGGCGCGGCGGGTATCAGGATCATCGCCTCCAGTGAAATCGACAGGCGCGATATGATAATTATGGCGGTTGCCTTCGGTCTGGGATTCGGCGTGGCCTATGTCCCGGAGTTTCTCAGCAAGGCGCCCAAGGCCATCCAGCAGATTTTCGGATCGGCGGTCACTACCGGCGGGATTACGGCACTTTTGCTGAATACATTTTTACCGGGACGTAAAGATAAATAGTAATCGTTCATAGGTTCAGGGTTCAGAGGACAGAGGACTGATGTCAGAGGTCAGAGATTAGATGACAGATGCCAGAAGACAGAGATCAAAGGACAGAAGACAGAGGACAGGAATTCCGAATTCTTCTACTTGCTCTATGCGCTATGCCCTTTGCTCTATGCCTTTTCTTGCCCGCAACCCGCAACCCGTAACTCGTGACCCGTAACTCGTGACCCGTAAAAGGGGGACCATTTGATGATTCAGGAATTTTTCAAACCACAAACCATCGCTGAGGCAGTAGCGCTGAAAGAGAAGTATAGGGATGAGGCCGTATTTATGGCCGGTGGTACGGACGTCAATTGCGGGGATGCAAGCAGTGCGGTTGAAAAGGTCATTGGCATCGAAAAGTTGAAGCTTAATGCGATCTCAAAGACAGATGAAGCGCTTTTTATCGGTGCCGGCGTTACGATTCAGGAATTAATTGATTCGCCCAAGGTTCCGGACCAACTTTCGATGGCTGCCGGGCACTTTGTGAACCGCAATATCAGAAATATAGCGACCATCGGCGGTAATATTGCCTCCAATAATTCCACGTCCAATTTAATACCGATCCTGGTGGCCCTGGATGCCGAATTGAAGCTGGCCGGCTCTGACACCTCAGTGTCCGTTTTTGACTATATTACCCGGGAAATGAGCCGTCTTATCGAGAGCATTAAGATTTTATCCGAAAATTTGGAAAAACCGTATGGGATCCGGAATTTTTCACATACGGCCAATGATATCTCAATTATCGTGGCGGCGGCCTCGTTTAATATCCGGAATGACATCATATCGAATGTCAGGGTCGCCGCCGGTGGTGTGAGCAAACACGTGGTGCGCTTAATGGAGCTGGAAAACAAATTGGAGGGAAACAAGCTGCCGGCCCGCACGGAAATTGAAGAAGCAGTAAAGAAGACGGTATCCCCGCTTAAGGACATCCGTGGTGGGGTTCGGTTTAAAAAATACCTTGCGGGAGTCTTGGTGAGTGATTGCATTTATAAAGCCCAACACGGACAAACTGGATAGAGCGGCCACCAAGACACAAAGACTCAAAGTGAAACTGAAAGTACTCCTTAACTCGAAATTCGGGGGACAATTCTATCTTCGGCCATTTTGTTGGTTTTCGCTGATAGCACGATAATGGCTGGCAAGTAGGTTGGGTAGAGGAACGAAACCCAACAAAAAAAACGGGATGCCCAACCCAACCTACGAATAATCCCTGACCGATGTTAGAACTAAGTCCGAAATTTGGTAGTCGTGATTCTTCATTCGTCATTAAAAAAGGGAGAAGCGAAATTAAACATGAAAATAAACCTAACCTTAAATGGTGTGCCAAGAACAATAGACACGGAGCCGGGTGAGAAGGTGAGAGACCTTCTGGCCCGTC
>JASFFJ010000179.1:0-11361 GCA_050124355.1 Desulfobacterales bacterium
GAGCAATTTTAAAAGACGATCATAAAATGACTGAGCGAAGCGATTTCCATAAATATTCAATCTTCAACCCCAGCCCGTCTGGTTCAGGAGGTTAACCATTAAAAATAAGAGCCTGTTTGAAAATACCGCCCGGGTGAATTACGATGCGTCCTCGTTGGAAGTCTTGAAGGGACTTGATCCGGTCAAGCGCAGGCCTGGTATGTATACCGATACCTCCCGACCGAATCATCTGGCCCAGGAAGTGATCGATAATGCCATCGATGAAGCCATCGCCGGGTTCGCCAAGCGGATCAATGTCATTTTTCATACGGATGGCTCACTGGAAGTCGGTGATGACGGTCGCGGTATGCCCACCGACATGCATCCCGATGAAAAGATGACAGGGGTTGAAGTCATCATGACAAAGCTCCATGCCGGTGCCAAATTCGGCGTTAAAAACTACCGGTTTTCAGGCGGTCTGCATGGGGTTGGTGTATCAGTGGTCAACGCCCTGTCAACCCGGCTTGAGGTAGAAATCAAGCGGGACGGTAGTAAATACGCCATCTCCTTTAAAAACGGCAAAAAAGCAACCAAACTACATAAGATCGGAACGGTCGGAAAACGCAATACGGGTTCAATAGTCAGATTTTGGCCTGATGAACAATATTTTGATACGGTAAAATTTTCCGTTCGCAGCTTAAGACACATCTTACGCGCCAAAGCCGTTTTATGCCCACGGCTGACGGTCACCTTTACCAATAAGCACACCGGCGAAACAGATTCCTGGTATTTTGAAGACGGCCTCAGAGATTATCTGCTTGAATACCTCTCGGGGTATGATCGAATTCCGGAAAAGCCCTTTATTGGCCATCAAGAGGGGAAAGAGGAAATCGTCAGTTGGGCGGTCATTTGGCTGCCCGAACAAGGACAGGTAATAACCGAAAGCTACGTCAACCTCATTCCAACCACCCAGGGCGGAACCCATGTAAACGGGTTTCGGAGCGGCCTTTTGGCGGCATTGAGAGAATTTTGTGAATTTCGCAACCTGATTCCCCGCGGCATTAAATTGGCGCCGGACGATATTTGGGAAAAGTGCAGCTACGTCTTGTCGGCGAAAATGAACGATCCTCAATTTTCAGGGCAAACCAAAGAACGCCTTGGTTCACGTCAATTTGCTTCGTTTGTCACCAATGTCGTTAGAGACACCTTTGCCCTGTGGCTCAACCACCACACCGAAGCGGGCGAAAAATTGGCGGAAATGGCCATTGAAAACGCAAGCAAAAGGCTTAAGGCCGCCAAAAAAGTCGTACGCAAAAAAGCCGGTAGCGGTCCCACCCTCCCGGGGAAGTTGGCCGATTGCATCAGCCAGAATCCTGCCGAAAGCGAGCTTTTTTTGGTGGAAGGCGATTCCGCAGGCGGGTCTGCCAAACAGGCCCGAGACAAACAAAACCAGGCCGTGCTGCCCTTAAGAGGTAAAATACTGAATACCTGGGAAGTGGAAACCGCCAGTGTTTTAAAATCAGCGACGATTCATGATATCGCCACAGCCGTCGGCGTTGATCCGGGTATTTCAGATCTATCAAACTTGCGCTACCGCAAAATCATAATTTTAGCAGATGCCGATTCAGACGGACTTCACATCGCATCACTTCTCTGCGCGCTGTTTCTGCGGCATTTCAGGCCTCTGGTCGCTGCAGGTAATATTTTTGTTGCGATGCCCCCTCTGTATCGAATCGATCAGGGAAAAAAAGTACATTACGCCCTGGATGAAATGGAAAAAGATGACATCTTAAAACGATTGGACGGCGCACCAAAGAAAGCAAAGCCCAATGTTCAACGGTTCAAGGGGCTTGGCGAAATGAACCCGAGCCAGCTGAGGGAAACGACCATGCTTCCCGACTCACGGCGTTTGGTGCAGCTAACCCTCGATAACGAAAAGATTATTTTCGAAACCATGGATATGCTTTTGGCCAAAAAACGATCCCGGGACCGCAAGCACTGGCTGGAAAAAGAAGGCGATCTGGCCGATCCTGATGTCATATAAATATTTGAACCTGATACCTTCTAACCCTAAACCCCAGAACCTTGAACCTTCGAACCGGAGTATTACACATGTCCCAAAATGAAATGGTTTCCTACGAAGGCATTGAACAGCTTTCTCTTGACGCCTTTGTAAGACCGTCATACCTGAACTACGCCATGTACGTCATCATGGACCGGGCCCTGCCGTTCATCGGCGATGGTTTCAAACCCGTTCAGCGCCGGATTGTCTATGCAATGAGCGAACTCGGCCTCCGGGTAACAACCAAGCATAAAAAATCCGCTCGCACCGTCGGTGACGTGTTAGGCAAATACCATCCCCATGGCGACACGGCCTGTTACGAAGCCATGGTTTTGATGGCCCAGGATTTTTCTTATCGCTATCCGCTTATTGACGGGCAAGGCAACTGGGGATCGAACGCTTCGCCGAAAGAATTTGCCGCCATGCGATACACCGAGGCCCGTCTGTCAGCATATGCAGATGTTTTTCTTGGCGAGCTTTCTATGGGCACCGTTGATTGGGCCCCTAATTTTGATGGCACTCTCAGCGAACCGCGCATGCTGCCCGCCAGGCTGCCCAATGTTATTCTCAATGGCGCCACCGGCATTGCGGTGGGGATGGCAACCGACATCCCGCCCCACAACCTGAATGAAATCATTGAAGCCTGCATCCGCCTGATCGATGCCCCCAAATCAACCATCGAGGATATCTGTCAAATCTTACAAGGGCCCGATTTCCCGACCGCCGCGGAAATTATCACGTCCAAAGAAGAAATTCTCAACATTTATCGATCTGGACAGGGCATCATTCGCATGCGGGCAACCTATGAATACGAAAATGGAGACATCATTATCACGTCTCTTCCCTATCAGGTTTCACCTGCCAAGGTGATCGAGCAAGTCGCCTTGCAGATGAGAGAAAAAAAGCTTTCAATGGTTTCAGACATTCGCGACGTATCCGATCAGGACGACCCGACGCGCCTGATGATCATGCCGCGCTCCAACCGCGTAGACAAGGATGCTCTCATCAGCCATCTGTTTGCAACTACCGACCTCGAAAAAAGCATTAAAGTTAACATGACCGTCATCGGATTGAACCGCAAGCCGCAGACACTTGGGCTTTTGGAGATACTAAAACAATGGCTTAAATTTCGCAGACAAACAGTGATCCGCCGACTGGAATTTCGCTTAAATAAAATCAAAGAACGCCTGCACATTCTCGATGGTCTGTTGGTCGCTTACCTTAATCTTGATGAGGTTATACGGATTATTCGGGAAAATGACGAGCCCAAGCCGATCCTAATCAAAAAGTTTGACCTGACGGAAGTACAGGCCGAAGCGGTTTTACAGATACGGCTTCGTCAGCTTGCGAAACTTGAAGAAATCAAAATTAAAACTGAAAAAAGTGACCTGGAAAAAGAAAAAGACAGGATCGAAAAAACATTGGGATCAAAACAGCGGCTGAAAACGCTGATCAAATCCGAGCTCAAAGAAGATGCGCAAAAATTCGGCGACAAGCGCAGAACCCTGATCGTCGAGCGCCGGGAAGCCCAGGCGATTAAGGAAGTCGAGCTTACGGCCGTCGAGCCGGTCACGGTGGTGCTGTCGGCCGGTGGTTGGGTGCGGGCGGCCAGGGGACACGAAGTGGATCCCAGCCAGCTTACCTATAAGGCAGGAGATGAGTTTTTAAGTGCCGCCCGCGGCAAAACCATCCATCCGGCCATCTTTTTCGATACCCGGGGAAGGTCCTATTCGTTGCTGGCGCATACACTGGCCTCGGCACGGGGTCACGGAGAACCGTTGACCGGTAAACTAACCCCCTCCAACGGGGCCAGATTTTTATCTGTTGTCATGGGTTTGCCGAATCAGAAGATATTGCTTGCCAGTGATGTCGGCTATGGTTTTATTACCGATATTGCCAACCTAGTGACAAAAAACACCAAGGGCAAAGCCATGCTCACGGTACCCAGCGGTTCCGAACCTTTGCCCCCTCTATATGTACACAGCTACGAAACAGACTGTTTAGCTGCAATTACAACAGAAGGGTACATGCTGGTTATCCCGGTTAGGCTACTGCCCGAGCTTCCCAAGGGAAAAGGCAACAAAATCATACAAATTCCGCCAGCAAGGCTTAAAAAGCGCGAAGAGTATTTAAAATCGTTGGCAATTATTCCGGAGGGCGCAACGATGAAGATTCACGCCGGCAAACAATCCGTGCGCTTCACACCCGGTAATATCTCCGATTTTGTCGGCGAACGCGGACGCCGCGGAAGGAAACTTCCCAGGGGCTATCGCAAGGTGGATCGAGTTGAAATCATTCTATAATGCCTTTTGCAATGCTGAAAAAAGCCGATCGATGTCTTTCTCGGCCGTGTATAAATGGGGTGCAATTCGGATCGATTCACCTCTGACGCTGACATATACTTTTTCCCGGGCCAGTAAATTCGGCAGCTCTTTACCAAAACCGCCGGGTTTTGAAATCCCGATCAGATGGGGTGCCCGGACGTGCCTGGGTGCAACAACGAGCCCGATTTGCTCCGCGCGTTCGGCGATGACATCGGTTTTGGATTGCAACGTCTCGGCGATATTTTCAACCCCCCAAGCCAGTATTTGTCTCAATGCGGCCGCTGCAATCGGAGAAAGAATGAAGTTGCTGCTCTCACCCATATCAAATCTTCTGGCACCTTTCTGGTAATTATCACGGTAGTCGACCAGACGGGAAAAATCCTCGGATTCTGCCCGGTTCATCCAATTTTCTTCCAGGCCCGTGCCTTGATGCCACTTGGAATCCACGTAACAAAACCCGAAACTGTATGGCCCCAGAAGCCACTTGTGCGCAGCCGTCACAAGGAAATCCGGCTGCACGCGTTCGATCGAAAACGGCATGGCTCCCAGCGATTGGATCCCGTCAACCACCAAAGCGCAGCCTTTGGCGCGACAACGTTCACCAATTTTTTCAAGGTCGATCAGGGTGCCGTCCGTCCAATGGCAATTGGAGATCGCCACGATAGCGGTATTATCATCGATGCTGTCAATCAAGGCAGCCGTCCAGTCACTGTCAACCGGTCGCGGAATTGTTTTTAGGACGGCATTTTTTTGAGATGCCAAGTTGCGCCAGCTATATACGTTTGAAGGAAACTGGTCATGTAACACCACGATGGACTGCCCTTCATTTAAGGGTAGATTTCTTGCGGCCAGCGCAATGCCATAGGATACGGCGGGTGTGATGGCGACACAATCGGGGTGACCGCCGACAATTCCGGCAAATAAGTCGCGTACGGTTTCAATCGAACTGAAAAAATCATGGGATGAAATTGTCCATGGATTTTGTTTGGCCTGGATGGCATCCCGTCCTGCATTGGCGGCTGTATGGAGCAAAGGGGCCGTATAGGCAATGTTCAAGTAAGCAACATCATCGGGGAGATCAAACAGATGGCGCTGGTTCGGTATCATGATTTTCTCCTTTTTCAATTGTGATATAGCCCAAACAGGTGCAATAAAGAGTTTTGCTATATGTCCCTTTTATTAAGACGGGCATAATCATCTGCGGTCAACATATAAGAGGGATGATTTAATCCCGTAGGACCATAAAACTCATCATGGGTGTACCTAAACCCAAGCTTGGTCAACAAATAATGTGAGCCCTCATTTTTCGGATTGTGGCCGGCAAAAAGCCCTGACACCTTGATGGTATTGAATGCATACTGTATTACCGCACGCGCAGCCTCAAAAGCATAGCCTTGTCTCCATTGCCCGTAACGGATATGAAACCCTATCTCTAGTATATTCTTAGATTCATCGTATGGCCGCAGTCCGCAACACCCTATGTGCCGGCCACCTTTCAGAAAAAAAATCGGCCAGTATTGAATACCGTGTAATCTTTCAGTATCAATTTCCTGCAGAAGCCTTTCGTTTACCTGGGCTGTGGATAGCTGGCCTCGAGCGTCGAATAATTGGGTAACCTTAAGGTCACCCCAGAGGCCGACCGCCAGGTGTAAATCTTCTTCTTTCCAGAGCCGGAACCCGATGCGCCGTGTTTTTAAGAAATATTTTAAGCTCATATTTTCCCAACAGGGGCCAAATATACAGCGAACTCGTCTTTTCCATCGATAGCTAACAATTCGTCTAATGCCTCTTGATCGTAGGCCGCCACGGCACAGGTGCCTGCCTGGATTGCTTCACATGCAAGATAGAGATTTTGGCAGACATGTCCGGCATCTATCAGGATAACCCGATGCGCTGCCAGGGAGTACCGCCACTCCATGCGATAGGGTATGGTGGTCCAGGTAAACGTCACGGCGCCTCTGGCAACAAAAGCCTGCCCAAGGCAGGCATGGGCCAGGCGTCTCTCCATGTTCTCCACTTCACTAGCAAAGAGAAGTTCATTTGAAACAGGTAAATAACGATAAAGCCCTGGCTGGATACCCTCCACTCGCATCACAAACAAGTAGGTTTCAAAGCTATGGCGTGCCCCGGCCGACGGAACCGTTCGATAGGCGAGGTTCCCGCCGGCCGGCTGCCTGATTCCCTGCGTCGCCCATAAAAGAAAAGCAAGCTCGTCTATAGACAGCCTTCCAGATGTAAATCTACGTCGGCTCCTCCTGTTGGAAATCGCAGCGATGAGGTCTTTGTTTTCAATGTTTTGGGTCCATTCGTCGGGAATTGGCAGCTGAATCCGGTCAGCATCCGAATCATATGGTTTCTCTACCGGAGGTACCGGGCTACCTTTATGCTGATCCGTGGTTCGAAAGTCGATGGATTTGCGGATGGTATCTTTAAGAAAATAGCGATATTGTTCGGTTTTATTCATGTGAAATCCCTTAAAATAGGTTCAGGAGAACATTTCAGTTGATCCCATGGTATCCCCAGTGTTGCATAAATAACATGGGATTGGATATCCTTAATTCATTAAAAATGTCAAGAAAATTGATTAGATAGGTCAGGTTTTGTGAAGATCGAACCCCTGGAATAAGTCAGGGATTTAAAGTTGTTACCTGGATTGCCGATATAAATCCTAATAACATATCTGTTTGATATTCAATCCTATTGTAATCATTTCTAATGGTTTTTTCGTGAAACAGGGAAGTTGCGATGTACAAAATGCCATGCTACGAAGCTAAATATTTCCACAAAAACTATTGGGAAGAAATCACTGATACCGAACTGATGGACGAGTTATATAAAATTTATAACAAGATCACCCCGGTTATAAAAGAAATGATACAAGGCAAAGAGGTAAAAACTGCAGACGCCGTTTACCGGCTTAAATGGAAAGGTGGCGAGTAACATAAGCACCGACGGCAGGGTCTAAATCACGGCTCTTTTAAAATGGCAGTTATTCATTCCCTATCACCGGGATTTAAAAATCAGCTGAGACTTCATGTCATGAGAAGGCTTCATCACGTCCGGTAATGTTCAAAAAAATGCCCATTTTTTAGCAATTTACCAAACTTACTTTCAGCTCATCACCCAAACAGCCATATTGTCGAGTGATTTATTGATTTTTTCACTGGCGCGACACCGGAAATGCTCCTGGGTGAAACTGATGACTTCCCTGCGACCCACCACGATGGTGTCGAAATTTCCGGCAAAAAGCTTATCCCAGAGGGTCTGTCCGCAAAGCTGTTCGCCTTCGCCGCGGATGACGATGGCCTGCATGTGCCGACCGTTTGCCAAGGTGGTCACTTCCATTTTTTGAACAATCCCAGCCAGCGGGGCATGCAAAGATGCTGAAACAAAGGCTTCCCCCTTACCGATCATTTCCCCGAAAGCCACTGATTGCTTTGGTTTGACAATGGGGGTGCAAGGCCCTCCGATATGTTGCTGCAAAGGCAATATTATCTTTTCAGGCGGAGGAATAATTTCAATGGGAGCATCGGCAGCCAATTCCTTACGCTGGGGAGGATGAACCCCGTGGGCAAACGTGCCGGGTCCGGGAAACAATTTCCTGGCAGTATTGGCGTTATTTCGTCGCTTAAAAAAAGCCCATGATTTGATATTTTTTTTATGAATTTATATGCAACTACAAGCAAATAAAGCGTTAAAGATTTCAGGTCATCGTTAAAATTGCTTTTCCCTTTAAATAATTAGCAATCTAATTCCAGATTTTGGATGAGGCCTGACGAATCTCACGCTTTTTCTTAAACAGGCATTCCAAATGAAGTCCGGAGTCGATGATGCAACCCCTATCCCAGACCTGACATGTAATCAGGTGGTATTGGAAAGCCAAGCCCATAGAATTTCAAAGCAATATCATAGCCAGACACGTCGCACCAGGGCGGGCTTGAACCCCTGAACCTGTGAACGGTTACCCCATTTCACAGCGCTAAAATGCCAAAATCAGAAGCTATTTACATTGACTTAAGTCAAAACGGTCATCTAATTTCAGGCCTCCTGACCTCATTTGGGAAAAATTCTCAGGAGTCCCTGATATCAAAGGAATCTACAAAAATTGTAGAACAATTACGTGTAAATTCAAGATGCAACAGCATCTATAAAAAGATGGCATCAACGCCGGTGGATATTGCAACGAAAATTTACCGGCTTATACCGACAACCTTGGTTTTGGCTATAGAACCAAAAAAAATATAAATTCAGAACGATTCGCCGGAAATCCAGCATTTTTGGCGCCACCACAGATATTTATGTCTCATCAGATTTTACGACACGCCAGTAGTTCTGAATTTATTCCCGATGAGTTGTATTATTCAATCTATGTATTACAATCTACAATGCATCAATTAAAAACGAAAGCCACCTGTTTTCAACAATGAACCTACCCAATGTTAAAAATAATAAACTAACTTTACTGGCAGTTCATGCCCATCCAGATGATGAGTCCATTAGTACTGGGGGCATTTTATCCAAGTATTCTGCAAATGGTATCCGGACGGTTCTTGCATATGCTACCAGGGGCGAGGTGGGCGACATTCTAAATCCGGAATTCGTTTCGCCCGAACCCGGATTGACCATAAAAGAGATCAGGGCAATTGAGTTGGCGGCGGCCGTTAAGGTATTAACGGTGGGAAAAGTGTATTTTTTGGGCTACCGTGATTCCGGTATGGCCGGTAGTCCTGAAAATGATCATCCAATGGCCTTTGCCCAGGCTGACATCCAGGAGGCCACAACCAGACTGGTTGAAATAATAAGGCGGGTTCGCCCACAGGTAATTGTGACCTACAATGAGAGGGGAACTTATCTTCATCCGGACCACATCATGGCAAACAGGGTGACCTTGCGTGCATTTCAAGCATCCGGAGATACCCGATTAAAAATCGACGGCGGACTCGAACCGTGGCAACCAACCAAACTCTACTACACGGCCATTCCTATGGAAAGGATCCGCAGAATGTATAAAATTGTCAAAGACCAGGGCGAAGAACCCCAATTTGATCCCGATGTGTTGGGTACGTCGGAGGATAAAATAACAACCGTTGTCGATGTCAGGGAATACCTCTCTCAGAAGTTGGCGGCGCTCAATTGCCACCAGAGCCAAATGAATCCAAACAGCATGATCAGGCGTATGCCCGAGGAAATGAGAGTGGAGGCTATGGGATACGAACACTTCCAGTGCATCCAGGGTTGCAATGCTGCCGAAACCAAAGAATCAGATCTCTTCGAAGGTTTATAGCTTAAATTTCGGCTCGTTTTTAGCTATATTAAAAATCATTAGAGATAACAAATGAAGTTTATAATTCACTATTCAAGCTTTGACCCTTAATACAGGAAGTCGATCAACGTTGACTATCAGCTGGAGGTGGTGTCGCCATACACTTGAAATTAAACAGAAAATTTGATATAGATTTTTCGTGCTGCGTGATTTTGCAGGAATTAGTTCCGCGCCTCGGAAATCGCCACAATGAGTGCGTGCACTAAGGGCTGGTCCTGCGAGGCTTTGCAGCGACGCCAGCATTATAGGCGTCGGCAAGTGTAGTTTTAAGACTCCACTGAGAATCTTTTGGACGTTTGGAGTTAATCACCATTACAGCAGTCATACCATTAGGAAAAGCCATTACTTGCGCACCCACGCTACCAGAATAACTATTATCTGGTAATCGGCTTGGTTTTTTAGCAGATGCACCACCTGCTTTACGAAATGCATATCCACCAGCCACATCAAAGCTGCCATTCCATCCGGAAACGTCTTTATTCGTCAACGCCAATGTCTGATCATAGAGGCCGCGTGAAATAATTTTATTGGTCTGAGTCAGGCTATAAATGAAAATGCTCATGTCTTTAGCGGACATTACTACCCCACCAGAAGCGCAGTTTGAAGTATCAAGCTCATTTGGTTTGTAGCCCCGTTTCGATGTGTTGGAATTATAAAGCTTCGCAAAATTATTTCCACCAATAGAGACGTCTGAACATGCACCTTGCACACCAATCGGATCGTAAATGTTTTTCTGGAGATAGTTTTTCCATATGCTCCGCGTTAGAGCAAAAATATAGTCATCATAGGTTATCTCCCCCTGCTGATACTCCGCCTCCGCCTTTTCCATTTTTTTTGGTGCAAAAAAACCGCCCATATAATGCCATATGGAAAAGTGACTGTTATTATATGAGCGTTTACCAATACGACCTTCCGTTACAGCACCACTGGATTCCAGACGTTGCTGAAAAGTTCTACCACCGCTCTTTCTAAAACCACTCTGATAATTCAATAAATGCTGAACATTGACATAACGCCAGCATCTATTGGATTCTCCACTACAGGATTGGATCTCCCACTTATCTGGGAGATAGTTGATAATCCGATCTGTTAACCTATGATTTTCCGATTTTTCAACCTTATGCAAAACGGCGGCAGTGGTAATCATTTTGCTGACACTGGCCCAGGAAACAACGGTGTTGCGGTTGAACTTTTGAACTCCTTCTGGTTCACAAGGGGTGCGACCGTATCCGTAATCGATCTCTGCAAGGCGGCGTCCATTCTTACCACGAAGAATTACAACATAACCCATTACATCATCGCCAACGGTCTCTTGTATTTTATCAACAAATACTTGTGTATTGATGGCTCCAACTGGTCGTGCAAAAACATCAATTGGACGATCCTGGGGTATTGTGCATGTGGCATAAGCCGAGGATGTCAAAGCAAGCAAAGAAAAAAAGGTTCCTGCCATTAACCGACTAATAGTTTTTTTTAACATTGTTCTTCTCCAGATTTCATGTTGTCAGTACTCCAGATAATGCTGGTTCGGGGGTTGGTTCTAACTTCGGCCATTTGGCTTAAACCGCCAATTTCAGCTGCTTACGCGGCCTTGCCGGATAATCCAATTTGTCCAATAGGCCCAATTAAAAAATAGCTGCATTTTCACGTAATATAACTTCCATTTTGTAAGA
>JASFFJ010000180.1:0-11298 GCA_050124355.1 Desulfobacterales bacterium
TTCAGGGTGCCGGATATGACGAAACAGAGACTGTCTTCTGAATCCCCAACTTTTTTTACAGTGTGGTCCGGCGGCAGCTGAATGATTTCAGCTATCGAAAATAATGCAATCAATTCGCGAAAATTTAATTGGCAGAAAAATGATGTGACCGGTGTATCGTCGCTGGCAACTTGCATCAAATTCAATAAAAACTTGTTGACGGTTGCTTTTGTTGGAGAACTGATTCGCCATTGCATTATCTTCAGGGCTATTGCTGCAGGAACCTTACCTTTTTCAAGGAACTGTTTTGCAGCTTTGCTGTATAGGTCGGCGGCACTGTCCAATGCGCCATCTTTTTTCAGCTGATCTGCGTATACTCTAACAAGACCCGGCTCCTCCGGATACTTTTTCAACAATTTGTGCAACATTTCAGAAGATTGAAGCATTAAATCGTTATTTAAAATGTGGTCGACGATGTCCTTGGAGGTGCTAATTTGGGAGGGGACCGCCTTTAATTGGTTTGTTGGCATAATTCACTTTAAAAAAACATCCTAGTTGGAGGTGTAAGTTTTAATCTATATTCCTTTTTCAGCAGACCTTATGACACCAATACTATTTTAGCTCGTTATCATTCGAAAAAATGTCAGCGACAGACATGGTAACCCGATGACATGATTTACAATTTACGGGTTTGCAAGAATATATCGGCTATTTTTCTTAAAGTGTTAATAAAAAAATCATCCATGGGTAAATAAAAAGAAAATTCGATCAGATCAGGGGTGTCATGTTTATCCAGATTTGCAAGATAGCAATAGCGTTTTGGGCATTTGGCACGTGCAGGGGAGGCGTTACGAACGGGTAGGTTGGATCGTGTATTCAACCTCCGTTTAGGCGTTGACGAGAACTGAAAATTTCCATATTATTTAACTCTATTTTTAATTCTAACGTATACCAATCTGTGAACTGCCTAAGTCATAAAAAATGGATTTCCAGTCAGAATTGAATGATGAAAGTCTCACGGAAACAATTCGTTGTTTAACGGAAGAAAATTACGATCTCGGCAAGCTGACACGGATAAAGGAAGTTTTAGGCGGGTATTGCCATCAGAGCTACGCGTTATGGATAGCGGCCGACAATCGTGTCCAGCGGTATTTTTTGCGGTTGTATAATCCCAATGTCATCGAAACTGAAATCCTTTTTGAGCACGCTCTGCTGAACCATTTGAAATCAAATGGGTTCACACTTGCGGCAGGCATCGTTCCGTGCCGAAACAAGACTACCTTCGTGCAAACCCCGTCTCCTGACATTCACCGGGGAAGAAGTGCACTTTGGGCTTTATTCGAATTTCTTGACGGAGAGGATAAATATTCCTGGACCGACACCGATTTAACAGATAAAGAGTTCATCAGCGCCGCTGAAATCCTTGCTCACCTTCACCACTGCGGCCATGGTTTCCAAAAACCGCCTGGAGCGGATCGCGTCCAGCCACGGATCATGGCGTTTATTCCCACGTTCAAAAAAAAATTCAGCGCCTTCATGGGACAAGCTGGTGACCGTCGGTGTGACCGATTGTTCAAAGATAATTTTGGATCAATCTGCAACGCCCTGGATATTGCTGTTTCCTATGATGTCAGATTTCAGGGAATGAAAGAACTACCGGTTCATTGCGATTATCACCCCGGAAACCTGAAGTTTCGTGATGAAAAGGGAGTCGGCATATTCGATTTTGATTGGTCTAAGGTGGATTACCGGCTGTTTGATGTTGCCCTCGCGCTCGTTTATTTTACCAGCATCTGGGACGACCAGAAAGCCGGGCTTCGACCGGATAAATTTAGTCTATTTCTTGGTGCTTACAATAACACTTGTCTCCGGCTCAGCCACATCAATCCATTGTCAAAGCAGGAATGCAGTCATCTAATTCCGATGCTGTCGATTGCCAATCTATATGTGCTCAACTGGGATTTGGTTGATTTTTATGAAACGCCGAACCAGAACGATGACGAGTATTATTCGTACATCAATCACAATATCGGTTTGGTGCGCTGGATCACGCGCCATATTGATAAGCTTAAAGCTTGGATAAATAAGTCATAATAAATCAAAGGATCGGATTCAGCGAATCGATCAAGATAGGCCTTGTCATTTAATCATTTGCCACCGCCGGACCGTCAGGCGGCGGTACTTCAGGCACGGGATAGCGGGCTGCGCGTTCCAGAGCACCCAATTCCAAATGATTACGCATGTATTTCTGCGAAGCGTCTTGATAGGGTTGAAAATCCCAATGGGTGTGGCGGCCGCGTCTCAATGCCCGGTAAATCAGTCGCCTGCGATGCTGGCTATCGATCACTTGCTTGTGCAGAGACTTATAATCCCAGTGCTGCAACATTTCAGCATGAAAATCCCGGCGCAAATCCTGAAATTCTTGCCGGTCGGCAAGATTGTGTAATTCAGTCGGATCATTCTCCAGGTCAAAAATCTGCGCCGGATCCGGTTCACTGTAAATATACTTGTAACAGCCGCGTCTGATCATCAGCAACGGGGCCACAGCCCCTTCGCCGAGCATCTCACCATAAACAGCACCGGGATTTTCGATGTCCTTGCCTTCAATCAGCGGTAGCAGACTATGACCATCCAGTGTGTCGGAGTAAACCGGCGATTTACCGTTCAATCCAATTTCAGCAAGGGTCGGCAGGAGGTCAACGAGAGAGACAGACTGGCCTACTCGTCGAGGAGCAAATCTACCCGGCGCGTGAAAAACCATTGGTACCCGGGCGGACCATTCAAAAAAAGACATTTTATACCACAGACCGCGTTCCCCCAACATTTCACCATGATCGGAGATAAACAGAATAATGGTGTTGTCTCTGAGGCCGATGTTTTCCAGGACCGTTAAAAGCTGCCCGACCTTATCGTCTATGTAGCTGATCATACTGTAATAAGCGTGACGCGCATTGCGCACACGTTCTTCGGTCTGAGTATATTGGCCCAAAGCGCACACGTGATAAAGTCTCCGGCTATGAGGATCGAGCTGATCATAGGGAATTGGCGCTACCGAAGGCATGTCAATGTCTTTATGGTTGTATCGGTCCCAGAATTTTCGGGTGATCGCAAAAGGATCGTGGGGATGCGTGAAAGAAACGATCATAAAAAATGGCTGTTCATTTCCGCGCCGGGACAAATCATATAACTTGCGTTGTGAATGAAAGAAAACCTCTTCATCAAAGTCAAGCTGGTTGCTTGTTTGACACAAGCCTGCCTGTACGACACTGAGCATGTCATGGTACCATGTCGGTCTTTTTGTAAAATTTTTCCAATCAGGCGTCCAGCCAAAGTCAGATGGATATATGTCGGTGGTTAACCGTTCCTCAAAGCCATGAAGCTGATCCGGTCCGACAAAATGCATCTTCCCGGCGAGGCAGGTATGATACCCCCATTCGCGCAGATAATGGGCGAAGGTAGGTATATCAGCAGAAAAATGAGCCGCATTGTCGTAGGCACCGATACGCGACGGCAGCTTTCCCGTCAACATTGAAAAACGGGACGGCGCGCACAGCGGGCTGTTGCAGTAGGCATTCTCAAAAATGACACCTTCTCTAGCCAAAGTGGAAATATGGGGTGTTTCAACGATCGGATGTCCATAAATCGGCAGTGCCGGAGCCGTTAACTGATCTGCCATGATACACAGGATATTTGGTTGTTCCGTAGCCATATTTCTTCCTTTTTGCACTAAATTTCTTAAGGCATTGGCAATGCAAGGCCTTGCGTTCCCTATTTGCCATGCACTTCAACCACGACTCGCGCAAACTTAGTGTTGAACCTGTTTATGTAATTTGACTGGTGCCGCCTGTTTTTTG
Organism: Desulfobacterales bacterium; assembly: GCA_050124355.1. Taxonomy (GTDB): domain Bacteria; phylum Desulfobacterota; class Desulfobacteria; order Desulfobacterales; family JAFDCJ01; genus JAFDCJ01. The sequence continues at coordinate 3,834 of JASFFJ010000180.1, forward strand.
CGCATCCGAATGTTCAACATTTCCACGACAACTGAAAATGCCATCGCAAAATAGATATAGCCTTTTGGCACGTGTATATTAAACCCTTCCACCATTAATGTGACGCCGATCAAAATCAGAAACGAAAGCGCCAGAATTTTGATGGTCGGATGGGCGTCGACAAAATCCCCGATGGATTTTGCTCCCAGCATCATAACCCCGACAGCCAGGATAATGGCAATCGCCATAACAGAAACATACTCTACCAGACCCACGGCCGTAATCACTGAATCCAGCGAAAAAACGATATCCAGGATGATAATTTGTATAAGAACGGACCCAAGGGTCGCTGCAGCAGCTTTATGTTTATCTTCGGTCGTGCCCTCCAAACTATGGTGAATTTCATGGGTCGACTTTGCGAGAAGGAACAAACCGCCCAGAATGAGAATTACATCACGTCCTGAAATGTCCCTTCCAAATATCGTAAACCAGGGCGCTGTCAATCCCATTACCCAGGCGATGGAAAACAGCAAAGCCAAGCGAGCGACCATCGCCAGGCCAAGACCAACCCGTCGTCCGAGATTACGTTGATGTTCCGGAAGCCGGCTTACGAGAATTGATATAAAAATAATATTATCTATCCCAAGAACGATTTCCAGTGCCGTCAGTGTCCCTAAAGCAACCCATGCTTCAGGGCTTGTTATCCATTCAAACATATTTTCCCCCGATTCTCAGGCAACTTTTTAATTCTTTCGTTTTGGCCATGTATCTGTCAGGCGATAGCCGACAGGCCATGGATCTTCCGGATCATACATTAATTGATGGGTACCGGTTATCCATCCCCGCCCACGAATTGTTGGAATAACGGCCACCAGGGTGTCAATATCGGTATCATCTAATAGGGTGCAGTCAAAGCGGGATCCAATAATGGAATAACCAATAAAACGATCACCGACTTGCATTTCCCCCCTCGCATGAAGGACGGCCATTCTGGCAGAACATCCAGTGCCGCAAGGGGAGCGATCGAGTTTACCCGGGTCGATGGCAACTGTATTGCGTCCCGTTAGAATGCCATCCTGGCGCTCTATCGGCATCACAAACTGGCAGAACGAAATTTTGTCCCAGTCGCGGTTGGTTGGGTGTTGAAACCCAATTTGGTCGTTGGCTGCCGCTGTGATTTTAGCGCCGGCTTCAGCGAGGTCCCGCGCCTCATCCGGTACAATGTTAAAGCCCAGAGCTTGTGCATCCACCAGAACAAAGCTGTCTCCGCCATATGCCGTGTCAACCGTGAGGGTGCCTAACCCGGTGACCTCAAGGTTTATACCCAGTTTGCCAGCAAACGAAGGAACGTTTTGAATCTCGATACTTTGAGCCTTGCCATTTTCACAATAGGCTTTCACCCGCACCAGCCCCGCCGGCGCTTCGAGAAAGAAGGTTGTCTCTGGTTCACACATCTGAATCAACCCACTGTCCAGCAACACGGTCGCAACACAAATGGAATTCGAACCGGACATGGGCGGCGTGTGCTCGGGCTCCATTATGATGAAACCAAAAGCTGCCTTCTTATTTTTTGGCGGCACCAGTAGATTAACATGCTTGAACACACCCCCCCTGGGTTCATTCAACACAAATTGGCGCAAGGTTTGGTCATTGTCAATCCAGCGGGATTGCTCCCAAACACTATCACCCGGCGGTGGGGCCACACCACCGACGATGACGTTTCCGACTTCACCTTCAGCGTGACAAGAAACGATGTGGACGACCTTCGTCGATCTCATTTAGTACACCTTAAATTTTGTCCAAGAAAAATTGGCGCCATCTAAGGTTGGCGCTAAAACGGATTAAGTCAAAAGGTTAAAGCGTAATTATACGCCCGGAAATGATGAGGAATATAGCAGGCTTGCATACCAAAGTCAAAAAATATAGCCGGTTTGACGGGGATACATTTAGATGATATACACAAAAAACAATCAAGCTATTTCATTATAAATTAATGTTACTGTAATTGCGAATCGATACAAAAAGCCAGTGTGTGATTATGAAATTTGATGTCAAACGGCTGCAAATCCTGATATGTCTTTTGGCCATTATCCTGGCGGATCCAAAGCTCGCTCCAAATAGCGTTGTTGCGGCCGAACGCCCCAAATTGATATCCCTGAAAGCCGAAAATGATACCTTGAAGGGCGTTCTTACAAAAATTGCCGATAATACCGGCTACCGGATTCTTCTCAATGAAGAGTGGGGAAAGACACCGATTACCATTGAATTGCGCAATGTAACTCTCAGAGCCGCGCTTGGCCGCTTTCTTAAAGGTCTGAATTATGCCATCACATGGGATGAGAGTAAAAAGACAATTTCATTATTTATCTGCCATCCGGGTAAATGCAGTGGTAAAATGGGGGATGTATCGCTTTCAGCTGAAAAGACAAATTTTTTCCAGCCTACCAGCACCATTGTAGAGTGAGCACACCTTCTGCGGAGCGGGGAGAATTCAAGACGCTCCCCGGAAGGGGACGAAGACGGTCGTCCGCAAGCCTAATCCGAAATATTAAGCTATGAGTTCCTGCCTGATTCCATTTTTAAAATTTGCATCTCGTATTTTCAATCGACAGCCTGTGTTTTACCGGATTGGCAGCGTTTTGCCGGGCATTTCACCAAAATCGGCGGATTTAGATCAAGCTAAAAGACATGGGATAAATAACCTGACGCTAATTATATTTACCGGAGGAGCTGTTTTTTTAATTCCCTTCCTGTATTCAGACGCCACCCTGGATCCGGTGTTGTCGATCAGATTCCTGGCCTGGAGTATGCTCAGCGTTGTCATTATCCTGATTTATATTTTCCAGGGTCCGGCGTTGTCCCATTCCTATGACTTTGCGGTCATTTTTCGGGCAATTTTTCCTATTGCCACCGGATGTATTTTAGTGTCGGGGTTATCCTTGACCAGGTCCATCAACCTCGTCGATGGGGTTTTTGAATGGCTGAAACTATTCTTATCGCTCACCAGTTTATACCTTGCTTCGCTGACAGTGGGTCGCAATCAGGCAAACCTTTTATTTTTGGCGAAATCGGTGATCTTGGCTGCTTTGATTATGGGGTTCATCGGCCTCAGTCAACACTTCCAGATTGGATTCAGCGAGGTACCCGGAAACAATATTCTCTACGGTACCATGGTCAATCGAAATCTCTTTGCATCAGCTCTTTTCCTGATGCTTCCCTTTATTTTATTCGGAGCTTTGCAGTTTTCCGGCGGCTGGCACATGCTGAGCCTGGTTACCCTGGCCGGGATCATTCATGTTATCGCTTTGTCTGAAGCACGGGCGGTGTGGGGGGCAACCCTCATTTTCATTGTTGGAATGGTAATGTTTGTCCTATTGGGGCATCAAAAGCTAAAATTTTCCCCAAAGGAAAAATATTCATACCACCGGCGATCACTAACGGTAATCGCAATTTTCCTTATATCCTCTGTGGGGGCCATTTGGTCTCATTCATACAGCAATCATCATTTCTGTGAGTTTTCGACGAAACCGTTTCAAGCCGAATTACAAGGGTCAGAACCTTTGCGAAGATCGATTGAGAGCCTCTCTAATTTGAAGGGGCGCAATCGAGTGTGGCAAAAAACACTTCCAATGATCACGGCTGCTCCCGTTTTAGGAGTTGGTTTGGGTCAATGGAAGATTTTCTGGCCGGCTTACGAAATGAGTCAAACAACGTTAGTATCTCAAGGTGTCAGGCGTGAAGCACGGAAACAACGCCCGCACAATGATTTTTTGTGGGTCTTTGCGGAGACCGGTATATTGGGATTTATTGCCCACCTGTCTTTCTGGGGGGTAATCATCGTTTACAGCTTGCGGATCATCGGTCATGCCGCGGAGATACAAGATAAAATATTCGCCGCTGTGATGTTGTTTGGAATCATCGGCTTTGCTATGATATCATTCGTTTCATTTCCCAAAGAACGTATTTTTCACAGCGTTTTTTTTATGCTGATTGCCGGCGGGCTTGTCGCCATCTACCACCGGACATTTCCTGTCCCTAAAGCGCTGAAGGCTTCCAAAATGTTATCGTTGAATTTTATCATTCTGACAATATTGGTCTTTGGATTGATCTTTGGATACAATCGCTTTGAAGCTGAGGCGCACACCAAAAAAGCAATTGCTGCTTACCGGGCAAAGGATTGGCGCGGGGTTGTCACTGAAATTGATAAAGTGAATTGGCGTTTTTATAATTTAGATCCGACATCAACCCCCTTGTTTTGGTACAGGGGGATGGCGAATTTTTCTTTGGGTAGAGTCGAAGAAGCACGCTCAGATTTTCTGAAGGCCCATGCGGACCATCCCTATCATATCCATGTCCTGAACAATCTTGGTACCTGCGACGCAAAATTGCTGAATTTTGACACGGCCGTCGACTATTATCAGCGGGCCCTGTCCATATCGCCCCGGTTCGAGCAGGCAATCCTCAATTTGGCTGTTGTCTATTTCCAGATGGCAAAATATCGCCAGGCCCGTCAAACACTATTAGACTTCACCAAAATCGAACCACACAGCAAGGCGGCGGCCTACCTCAAAATGGTTGAAGATAAAATCGATTCGATTCAAGAAAGTGACGGGTAGTCCTGACCATGAGAAACTTGGGATAGGGTGGCTCTAAATTTTGATCACCTTAAATTAGTTTTTTAAGGCTATTTTAGATTTGGGATTGCGGACTTGCTGTATCGCTTTGCTCTATCGTTTTTTATTAAATGGACAGAATACCTTAAATCCAAAATCCGAAATCTGAAATCCAAAATGTATAGGGATATGCCACTATATTCCTTTTGCTTTGGCGTTTCGCAGGTTATGGCGCTTTTGGGCGGACAGTACGGCCTTGCGCATGCGCACCGATCGAGGTGTGACCTCCACCAACTCGTCTTCGCGGATAAAGCTGATGGTTTGTTCTAATGTAAGGGATTTGATGGGCGAAAGGATGACATTATCATCTTTTCCGGCGGCGCGCAGGTTGGTCAGCTTCTTTTCCTTGCAGGGATTCACGTTAATATCCTGCCCTCGGTTGTGCTCACCGATGATCATTCCCTCGTAAACCGGGTCACCGGGAACTACAAAAAGACGCCCGCGGGGCTCCAGGTTAAATAAGGCATAGGGCACGGCATTTCCAGTGCGATCGGACACAATAGATCCTGTGAAACGGCTGGGACAATCGCCTCGAAATTTCCCGTAACCATCGAAAAGCGAATGCATGATACCAGTACCCCGGGTATCGGTGAGAAACTCGTCTCGATATCCGATCAGCGTACGGGCAGGCACGGAGAATTCAATTCGTACCCGCCCTTTACCGTTGTTGACCATGTTGGTCATCTTGGCCTTGCGTAGTGAAAGCTTTTCGGTCACCGCACCGAGAAAGCGTTCTTGGCAGTCGACCAGCAATTGCTCCATGGGTTCTAATTTTTCACCGTTATGATAGCGATAGATGACCTCGGGCCTTCCGACACAGAATTCATATCCTTCCCGGCGCATGGTCTCGATCAGGATGGCCAGTTGAAACTCGCCCCTGCCTTTGACCAGAATACTGTCGCGGTCTTCGGTTTTATCCACATCAATGGCCACATTGACGAGGGTTTCTTTATACAGACGCTCCCGCAATCGGCTTGACTGTACATACTTTCCTTCCTTGCCCCCCAGCGGAGAATTGTTGATTCGGAACATCATAGACACGGTAGGCTCGTCGACCCGGATCCGAGGCAAGGCCCGTGGCTCTTGCTGGTTACAGATCGTATCCCCGATCTTGACATCCTCGATGCCCGCCAGCACAACAATGTCTCCAGGTTGAACCTCGTCGACATCTTTTACCTGCATACCCTCGTAAACCTGCAGTTTTGAAACCTTGAGCGGTATGCAGCGACCGTCTTCACCCATACATACCAGATGGTCTTTTGACCGTGCCGTGCCGTTGGAAATTCTCCCAACAGCCAGCCGTCCCAGGTAATCTGAATACCCCAAGTCCGATACCAACATTTGAAAAGGTGCACCGGGAGCATGGGACGGACCGGGTATCATATCCAGGATGGTGTCGAAAAGCAGATGGAGGTCTTTTCCCTCCGCATCCAGTGCATTTGAAGCAATCCCCTCCCGGCCAACGGCAAAGAGCAACGGAAATTCTAACTGCTCATCGGTGGCGTCCATGTCGATCAACAGATCGTAGATCTCATCGAGGACTTCTTCGGGTCGAGCGTCCCGCCGGTCGATTTTGTTAATAACCACAGCGATTTTAAGACCGGCATCCAGGGCCTTTTTTAGGACAAACCGGGTTTGAGGCAAGGGACCTTCGGAGGCATCCACCAGCAGAATTGCCCCATCGGCCATGGAAAGGGCCCGCTCCACTTCCCCCCCAAAATCTGCGTGTCCGGGTGTGTCAATGATATTGATCCGAACCCCTTTCCACATGATCGAACAGTTCTTGGCTGCAATGGTGATGCCGCGCTCTTTTTCCAGATCCATGGTATCCATGAGCCGTTCGTCGATTTGTTGATCTGCCCGGAACAAACCGCTTTGCCTGAACATGGCGTCCACCAAAGTGGTTTTGCCGTGGTCGACGTGGGCAATGATAGCGATATTTCGTAGGTTTTCGTTGGTTGATAGGTTTGGCATAAGGCAACCGTTCACAGGTTCAAGGTTCACCGTTCAGGGTTAAGGGTGAAGAAAATATTAAGGACCCGAAGTCTTCCTGAAAAATGTCTATTTTTTTCCGAAATATGTGGAAAGAAAATGATAACCATCCGGGCGATGATTACAAGGAAACCCCTGCTTAATATCTTGATTTTGCGAGATTCTATAAGCAGCTCAACCGTATTCAATCGCAATTCCATCGTTAGACCCAATAAACCAAACCGGTGCAAAAACAATCTGTGTAAAATATTTCATAAATAAATAAAAATCATATTGACAAACTCGTAATAAAGGATATAAAAAGCTATAGCAGCTAAAATTGACACAATAATCTCTTGTTTGTTTGAACAATTAATGCAATTAACAATAAATGAATTATATTCATTTATTCGGTCCGGCCGGCAGTCGCTGTTATTTAAAAGATCTCCTTATTTTACTTTTTATCAATCATAAACCGAGAGGGGGTATTTATGGCGAAAAAAGACGTTATCGAAACTTCCGAAGCGGAAATTGCGGTTCACTGGGGGGAGGAAGAATATTTTCATCCATCCATGGAGTTTATCGCCCAGGCCAACATGACGGATCCGACGGTATTTGACCGGTTCAGCCTGGACAATTTCCCGAATTGTTTCAAAGAATACGCAGATATTCTTGATTGGTATGAATACTGGCACACCACTTTGGACACCAGTGATGCACCCTGCTGGAAATGGTTTGTCGGCGGCAAGATCAATGCCAGCTATAATTGCGTGGACCGTCATCTTGCCAAAAATAAAAACAAGACCGCCATCCATTTTGTCCCCGAGCTTGAAGAGGAAAAG
>JASFFJ010000181.1:0-11297 GCA_050124355.1 Desulfobacterales bacterium
AAAGAAAAAAAGACTTGACATGCCACATGGTGGCATAGTAGGATATTTTACCCTGTAGAGTGCTTCTTAATACATAAGATGCCTCTCCCCCCCAAGGCGGCTCATATCCCCATGAGCCGCCTTTTTTAACTCCCTTCATAAGCCACCTCGGCTAATCGTGACGAGAAATGAGAAGGTTCTACCGTTACCGGGAAATCAAAATTCATTTATCTAAAACTGAACAATGCCGGTGGCTTATGAATGGAGTTAACCAAAAATAATTTTGACTAATTTTTATGACTTGCTCAGATATGCAAGCAGCGCAACTTCTTATTGAAACAGTCAGATCAGATAAAAGCGTGCTCAGAAAAAACTTATCAAAAGTTGCGATGAAACACATTATTTGAAGGAAAGAAACATGAAGCCAAAATTCTTTTTAAATGAGTTGAGGGATGAAAAAATTCTCATATGCCAATCCTCCGGCTTCCAAATAGATTTGAACTGTCACGCTGGCCTGCATATTTTGACAAATCTCCTGACATGATATATAAAATCAGTTGATTGAAACGCCTCAATTCAGCTGTTAAATTTCATTTTCATTCATCCAAGGCGACAAAAATTTCTGAGTATAAGGAGACTATGTAATGCAAAAACATTGGACAATCATGGCCCTGGTGCTTGCGGTATTGGTAATCTTTTTCACCGTTGCATGTAGCAAAAAAAAAATAAGTTCGGAACCTGTAACGCTGCCAACCGCTGAGGAAGAAGCAGCCAGGAGAGCTCAAGAGGAAGCACGCCAAAGAGAACTGGAACGACAAAAAGCCCTGGCCGAAGAGAATTTGAAAGAAGATCTTCTGACCTCAGAGCTGGCAGTGGATGAGAAAACCCAATTTGAAAATGAAGACATCTACTTCGATTTTGACAGTATTCAATTGACCCCCCAAGCCCAGGAAATACTGACGAAAAAAGCTAAATGGCTGCGGGATAATCCCGCAGCAACGGTGACCATCGAGGGGCATTGTGATAACCGCGGAACCAACGAGTACAACCTGGCCTTGGGAGAAGGTCGTGCTCAAAGCGCCAAAACATTTCTGATGGATTTGGGTGTCGACGTTTCAAAACTTCGCACCATAAGCTATGGCGAGGAGCGCCCCTTAGATCCCCAGCAGACAGAAAGTGCCTGGGCAAAAAACAGACGTGCCCACTTCGTTATTGAAGAATAAATGGTGCTGATCACCACCGGCGGCATACCGCAACATTACGAATTCATTGAAGAATTGAGTAAATTTAGGCAAATTATATTTGTTATGCCGGGAGCCGGCCCGGTAATGAAAAGGGTCGAAAATTTGATCATTTTGCCCCATCGTTCCGATTTTTACCATCCTGACCTGGTCAATGCGGCCGACGCGGTCATCGGAAAGGTCGGATATAGTACCCTATCCGAGATTTACCACGGGGGAGTGCCGTTCGGATACGTGGCACGATCTAATTACCGGGAATCCGAATCAATGGTGGAATTTATTAAAAAGCAGATGCCGGCTATTGCAGTGAAAGAGTCGGAATTCAGCGATGGAAAGTGGACTGCCAAACTTGCGGATCTGCTGGATCTTGCGCCCCTAAAACACAACATCTCCAATGGCGCCGAACAGATCAGCAGATTTATCGAAGATTTGTTGTCATGATTAAGCGGATTGTATCAGGTGGTCAAACAGGAGTTGATCGGGCAGCCTTGGATGTAGCCATCAAACTTGGCATCGCCCATGGCGGCTGGATCCCCCGGGGAAGATTAACTGAAAACGGTCCATTGCCACAAAAATATCATCTGGAAGAGACTTCGAGTTCCCGATATTCCGTGCGAACGGAAAAAAATGTCGTCGATACCGATGGGACCTTGATCCTATCTCACGGTGAATTGACCGGGGGAACCGAATATACCCGTGAAATGGCCATCAGACACGGCCGACCCTGGCTTCATATTGACCTGGTTCAGACGGCGGCTTTTCATGCTGCCACCGCCATTAACCATTGGATCCAAGAAAAAAGAATTGAAATCTTGAATGTTGCCGGAGCGCGTACAAGCGAAGATCCGGCCATATACTCGGACACATTGAAAATCCTGGAAAGTGTTTATTATCTTGGCTTGGTGGAAGACAACATGACCGGCGACGATAAGACCAAAAACCCACGACAGTTGCAATCTAAACAAACACAAAAAAAACCACAGAGCGTGGCGGAGGCGGTTGAGGATTTAATATCGAAATTGACTTTAAAGGATAAGGCTAAGGTTGCCAACCTGGCGCAAAGCGAATTGCCCGGCCTTCAACTCAGCTTGGGGGCGTATATCATGGACTACTTCGGTTTGCCGTTCGGAAACCAGGAATTGGTGAAATCCTGCCGATCGGTATCCAATGAGAATTTGCAGCATGCAGAAGATGCTGCTACCGTCATAATTAACGCATTGTGGCAAAAACTTCAGCAAACGCACAAATTGAGAACAATTAATTAAAAACTTGCGAGAAAACCCGATGCAATCCCAAATTACAATTCCACTGTTTCCGTTAGGACTGGTCCTACTGCCTCGAATGCCCCTGCCGTTGCATATCTTTGAAGAACGCTATAAGTTAATGATCGAGAAATGCCTTGAAAAAAATAAGGAATTCGGCATTGTTTATTTCAACGGAAGCGATATTCAGGCAATCGGATGTACGGCAAGCATCCAGCAGGTTCTGAAGCGCCATGAGGATGGCCGCTTGGATATCTTGACTCGGGGGGAGAACCGTTTTGAGATCAACGAAATGTATGATCACAAACCGTATTTGGAGGCGGGTGTCAGTTTTTTCGATGATAAATTGGATGAGAATACAGCCGCCTGTCAAAGGCTGGCCGACAACGGTTTGAATCTGTTAAAACAATTTGCCGGACTCTCCGGGCTGCAGGGTGAATATGATTTTGCCGATATGATGGACGTCAAATCCATCTCATTTTTAATTGCCGGCTGTGAAGGGTTTAGTTACCAAGAGAAACAGAAATTTCTTGAGATGTCCTCCACTCAAGAACGTCTGGAAAAAAGCGTTGGAGCACTCACAAAAATTATTGAACGCACTGAAATTACTGCAGAAATTCAAAAAATTATCGGTGGCAACGGGAATATGACGCGATTTTCCGGCATACAGGCGGAAGATTTCATCAAAAAGGGCGATTGAATGCTAAAATCTTGTGGTCCCCACAAAGAGCTATCAGGAAAAAACCCTTAAAAGCTTAAAACCGTTGCGACTTACTCTATGGGCTGCAGCGGATCCTTAAGGCCGCCTTGGATAACCTGAAAAGGCCTTGGAAACTCCCGGAATGTGATGGATTGATGATATTGAATGCCTGCCCCGTAATTATACAGAACAACTGCTGCGATAATCTCTTCACACCACCTGACTTCGGCAAAGCGAATCTCCGGTAAAGACGATCCGGATAAATCTGATAGCCAAATATTCACCCGCGTACCGGAGAAAAGGGAAAGGTCTGACTCAATGTACATGCCGTGCAAACTGTAGTTGTACATCCGGGCATTAAAATGAACATCTGTACCACACTCCTCGAGAGTAACAGGAAGTTCGTTGCGAAACCGCACAATATCTCTTTTTTCAGATTTTGTGCGCATGTCATGTGTAACTGAGGTTGGTTCGCATCAGTCTGTCCCTACCTCAGATCTCGATTTACATTGCTGATTATTGACGAATATTGCCTTATAAACCGAAAAAAATGAGGAATTAAATTCAGAACGATTCGCCCGAGTTCCAGTATTCTTGGCGTGACCGTTGATATTTGTGTTGCATCAGATTTTTCGACAAATCAGTAGTTCTGTATTTAGGCATATTTATCATTGAAAATGCGGCGGCGTTCGATTCTTTTTCGCATCTTTTGATATTGCAGATTTCTGCGATCGATACCACTTCTGCGATACCTCAGGTTTCTTCTTTCCGGAAAATGCTCGGATGAAGCAAAGCGACGGCGATCCGGTAGAAGCCGTCGCCCACCTCTGTCTTTCGGGTTGACGGTATCCTCTGATTGAGTCATTTGAGCGTTCGGCCCATCTTTTTCAGGCATTTGTTTCCAATTTAGTTACGCCGTTTATCTTAATTCATAAGCCTTCTCGGCCTATCGGGACGAGAATTTAAAAAGGTCTGTCGCTCCCGCGAGGGCATACTTGATGGGTACAAACATGATCGATGTCGGCGGCTTATGAATTGATATAGAAAGAATTTTTACAGATGTTTATTTTTTTTGTCAAGGAAGAAACTGCTCAGGTATTTAGTGAATCCGGGGAGAAGTCTCGCATTGCCTGTTTAATTTGCTCGCGGGTTTCAGTTGAAAGGGAAGGAAAACGGTCAACCACGTCTTCGTGAATATCGTCGAAACCGGCGGCATGCCTCAAGATCTGTAGTTGCTTTTTAAATCGATGACAATGTTTGCACATAAGAAGGTGGATAGCAATAAATAGGCGCTGGTGCAGCGGAAGATTTCGATCCATGGATTCAGATACCATCATAGACACTTTTTGACAATCAAACATCCAATGTGACATATAAATTCCTAGTGTTTTATGCTAAGCCAGCTAGTTTCAAGGCACCGCCGTAGCCACATTCGGGCCCTGTAGAGCATAACCCAACTGTTTGTCGCCGATATATTTAAAAGCTTACAGATTTCATCAGTGCTGAGGCCATCGATCTCGCGCATCATAAACGCCTCGGCTTGACGCTCGGGTAATTCACCCAAACACTGATATAAGGTATTCATGAATTCTTTCTGCTCGTATAACTTCATGGGATCGATGGCCCACTTTGAGGGACGAATTCGCCAATCACCTTTTTCATTAAAACTGGCATCTGCAGGGTCGTTGGCGGTTGCGTCTAACATGGACTCTACATTATCCGATGCATGTTCCCGGACCTGTTTGCGGATGTGATCAACGATTTTGTGTTTCAGGATCGCAATGAGCCATGTTCTGGCAGTTGAGCGACCCTGAAAATTTTTCCTTGCTTTTAAAGCCGCAAGAAAGGTTTCCTGGACCAAATCCTCTGCGATTGATGGATCTTTTATCCTGGATAGGGTGAAATGATATAGAAAATCTCCGTACCGGTCCACCCAACTTTCCGGATTTTCTATTGGGTTGTTGATCTCAGCTCGCTTTTTGGTCATACCAGTTTTTTAATTGCTTCAATCGCGGCTTCATAATTCGGCTCTTCGGTTACCTCTTTGACCAGCTCACGGTACTGAAGAGTGCCTTGCTTGTCCACAACAAAAATCGCCCGGGCAAGCAAACGCAATTCTTTGATCAAGACGCCATAAGCCTCACCAAAGGCAGCATCGCGGTGATCGGAAAATGTCGACACCTTGTCCACTCCGGCGGCACCGCACCAGCGCTTTTGCGCAAACGGCAGGTCCATGCTGATGGTCAGAATAACAACATCATCGCCGAGTTTGCCGGCCTCATCGTTAAACCTCCGAGTCTGGATGTCACAGACCGGCGTGTCCAGCGAAGGTACGATGGACAGCACACAAATCTTGCCTTTGAAAGAGGAAAGTCTGACCGGGTTTAAATCATTGTCCAATACTTCGACGTCCGGTGCTGAATCTCCTATGGATAGTTCAGGACCGACTAAGGTTAACGGATTGCCTTTCATGGTAGTTGCGCCACTATGCTCTTGCATTGTCGTTCTCCTTTCTAGTTATCTGGTTTGAATTGTGTTTGGAATCTTGGCGTGATTATAAATAGATTGCAGAGTGATAGATGAAGGCCGCTTGAGTTGCTTACCAACATCAATACATAGACTTTTTCAATATAAGACGGTTTTTTTCCAAATCAAGAATATTATGGGATGGATGCCTGATTACGTTTAGAGGGTGAACACCATAAATTGATATAAAATTTTTGCCGCTGTCTTGACTATAGCTTATCCAACCATAGATTTATGTAAGTTTTCGGGATCAAACACGACCACAGGCATGAAACTGAGGTGTTGAGTATCTTTCACACCGTGGCTTTAAGTCTTGGTTTCAATTCCGTCAAAATGGATCTGAAGATGAATGAAGAATAAGGATAGCAAGGACGACAAAATGACGATCAAACGAATTCTATTGGCATTTTTAGTGTACCTCTATATGGTTGCCGGCACGGCTGGTTTCCAGGTCTTCGCAGCCGCTGAGCCTGCCGTGGACAACAGACTTTATGCTGAATTGCTAAAAAAGTATGTTATTGCTGGGAAAGTTAATTATGCGGGATTCAAAAAAGAAGAGGCAAAATTGGACCGATATCTTAAGGTTCTTGAAAATATTGACCCTGCAGGACTTCCTCGCAACGAACAATTTGCCTTCTATACCAATGCCTATAATGCCTGGACCATCAAATTGATTTTAAGCGGCTATCCCGATATCACGTCCATCAAAGATTTGGGAAGCCTGCTCAAAAGCCCCTGGAAAAAGAAGATCGTGCGCATTGCCGGGGAGGTAATATCCCTGGACCATGTTGAGCACGAAATCCTCAGACCGCGCTACGGGGATCCCCGGGTGCACTTTGCCATTAACTGTGCTGCAAAAAGTTGCCCGCCGTTGCGTCCAGAGCCTTTCAGTGGGGCTATCTTAGACCAACAACTGGATGATTCGACCCGGTCCTTTATCAATGATCCGGAAAGCTATCGGCTGGAAGACAATGAGCTTTACGTCAGCCGGATTTTCAAATGGTTCTCAGAGGATTTCAACGATGACATCTACGGTTTTTTCCTTAAGTATGCCACCGGAGATCTGGCTGATGAATTGGAAGCCAAAGCAGGCCGGATCGTCGTTAAATATTTACACTACGATTGGTCTCTGAATGGCATATAAGCGGGAAGGACAGTTTCACACGAGCGGGAGCCGCTGGCCAAAAAAACGGCCAGTCTGATCAAAAAAGAAACTTTGTGGTTCGGTTCCGAAATCGGCCGTTGTTGGGTTTCGCATTTCGCAATATCGCCGGCAAGATGTAGGTTGGGTAGAGTGCAACGAAACCCAACAAAGCTGGGAGTAAGCTCAACCCAACCTACGAAATATAAAGTAGTTTCATAAGAGAGGAAGGCGAGTTGCTAATTCCTGAAACCTGAAATTTTTGGTAAAGGAAATTAATATGGCAAGTTACGACTACGACATTGGCGTCATCGGCGGCGGCGCAGGCGGTTTGACGATTACTGCCGGCGCCGCCCAGCTGGGGGCTAAAACACTTTTAGTTGAAAAGGAAAATGAACTGGGCGGTGATTGCCTTCATTTCGGTTGCGTGCCCAGCAAAACACTTTTAAAATCTGCTTATGTTTATCATTTAATGAAAAATTCTCAAAAATTCGGACTGCCGGCGGTGGAAGTACCGCCGGTTGATTTTAATGAAATTTCCAAAAGAATAAAATCGGTCATCGGGGCCATCCAGCACCATGATTCAAAGGAACGCTTTTGCAGACTTGGTGCCCAAGTTGAGTTCGGCCAACCCACTTTCACCGATGAACACAGCATTCGATTGAACGGTAGCTCCTATTCCGCTAAAACCTGGGTAATCGCGACCGGCTCCTCCCCCGTCGCCCCTCCTATCAAAGGACTGGCTCAGACAAACCACATCACCAATAAGGAAATTTTTTACCTCGATCATTTGCCGGAATCAATGATTATTCTGGGAGGCGGACCCATTGGCGTTGAGATGTCCCAGGCATTTTGTCGGCTGGGTACCAAAGTTTCGGTGGTGGACATGGCGCCTCAGATTCTAATCAAAGAAGATTTGGATATGGCAGATGCGGTCAAGGAAGTTCTCCGTTCAGAGGGCGTCGAATTCTATCTCAGTTCCTCAATTGAAGAGGTCAAGGAGCTGGGCCTTAAAAAGGAAGTCACGATCAAAACCAGTCAAGGCAACTTAGAGAGCCTGAAGGCCGAAACGATTGTGGCCGCTCTGGGAAGGACAGCCAACGTCAGCGAACTCGGGCTGGAAGATATTGGCGTCGAATTCAGCCGTCAAGGGATAAATGTAGACAACCGTCTTAGAACAAATATCAAACACATTTATGCGGTTGGCGATGTCAACGGCGGCTTTCAGTTTACCCATGCGGCCGGGTATGAAGGCGGTATTGTGGTAAGCAATGCCGTTTTTCGGCTGCCCCGCAAAGTTGATTATACTTTTTTACCTTGGTGCACCTACACTGATCCCTCCTTGGGCAGTATTGGTATGAATGAAAAAAGTGCCGCTGAGGCCGGAATCGGATGTAATGTCTGGACGGAAGAATTCAAGGATAACGATCGCAGCCTGGCCGAAGGTGAGATGGTCGGTAAAATCAAGATGATTCTTGACGATAGAGAAAAACCGATTGGCATTCAGATATTGGGGCCCCACGCCGAAGAATTACTCAACGAGTGGGTGGCCATTTTAAACGGCAAGGTGAAACTTTCCACACTGGCGTCAGCAATACATCCCTACCCGACCATCGGGGAGATTAATAAAAAAGTGGCCGGCTCATATTTTTCGCCGAAAATATTTTCGAAAAAAGTACAAAAAGGGTTAAAATTCTTCTTCCATTTGAAGGGCAGAGCTTGTGTGGAAGAAACCTGCAGCGAATAACCGCCGGCAGTCGATCAAAGACCGACGGCAAATCAATTATCTTTCCTTTCGTTTTCCGATGTCTCTACAGGAGTGAATTAAAATGGAACCAGCTGATGGTAACATGCCTGAGAATCGTAAAAAGGCGCTGGTGAAAGCCATATTTTTGCTGATCTTTATCGTGGCGGCCATCTTTCTGGTGCGATTTACCCCGATCAAGAATTACTTGACCGCCGAAGCATTGGGTCGTTTTTTAGACAGTGCTGGCTTCTGGGGCCCGCTGATTTTCATTTTGATTTACGCGGTCGGGGTCTGTTTGTTTTTGCCGGGAACCTTGCTGACCGGTCTGGGCGCTGCGATTTTCGGGGCCTACGAGGGTTTTGTCTATGTATGGTTTGGTGCCATGGCAGGCGCCAGCGTCGCCTTTCTTATCGGACGCACCCTTGGCAGAGAATTTGCCTCCTCATTGATCGGTGACAAGCTTAAAAAATATGACGACGGCATTGAGCGCAACGGATTTGCCACCGTGCTATATCTGCGTCTGGTGTATTTTCCTTTCACTCCTATGAATTTCGGCATGGGGCTGACGAAGGTCCATTTTCGCGACTATTTTTTTGGCACTGGCCTGGGAATCATTGTCGGAACCTTTATTTTTACGTTTTTCATCGGAACACTAAAAGAGGTTTGGGTATCCGGTAACTGGGCAGAGCTGATTTCCTTTAAGGTTTTCTTCTCGATTGCCCTGTTCGTCTTTTCCTTTTTTATTCCTAAAATCATTAAAAAGATCAAAGGAGAGTAATTAACGGCATAGCGGTAGGGATGAATTCATGGTATAGCAGTGGACGAGTCACGACAATGGTGCTATAGCATCATTAACATTAAAAAAACAGCACAAAGTCAAAACCGGTGGACTCACGCAGGCACTTTATAAGAAATATATTCCTTTTATTCGCTGGTAACGGCCTTTTCATCGGTTCGCTCTCATTATTTGTTCAACGCGCATGGGCCAAAACCAAACGGACCCTCCTGCCCAAAAACACCAAGATGTCCAGCCTGATAAATCGTCACCCGGCCCAACTGGATACAAGCAATCTGGACGTAATTCCGATTGAAAAATTCAAAACCATGGGAATGACGGATCATGAGGTCGATCTCAAACAATGGCGCCTGCAGGTAACCGGAGCAGTTCAACATTCACTAGAACTCACCTACACACAGCTTCTTGAGCTGCCGACCATTGAAAAAAATGTTCTCTTGATTTGTCCTGGAGTTTTTACTAATCACGGACGTTGGAAAGGAATTTCGGTGATGGAACTACTGAATATGGCAGGCGCCCAACAGGGAATCACCCACGTTAGCTTCAGGGGTCCTGCAGGCCGCCATTCAAAAAGAAAACGGTTTGCATTTAATGAAATTGCATCCAAAAAGATTTTTTTGGCTTATGAGGTCAACGGAAAGGTGCTTCCAGGAAAACACGGTTTTCCCTTACGCGTGGTGGCCGAAGATCATTTCGGCGATGAATGGGTTAAATATGTGCACAAAATTGAATTTCACGGCACATAATACCACCTAAACTGATCGGTTTCAGGTTCAGGGTTCACGGTTCAAAGGTTACAACTATTTAAAGTTGAATAATATATTTATCGAAATTCATAATACTCTATGTCACCCATTGGGTGAAAATGCGTTATGAACACAAGAAGGCTGAATTCCTTTGATGGGAGTTGGTTGGGAGTTTTTCAACCCTGAACTTTGAACCCTGAACAGCTCAACCTTGGTACCAGAACTTTAATGTGATATTAAGACAGTCTGACTTATAGTTTTACGCAAGTTATTGGGAGAGAACCAATGTGATGTTAAATTTATGACATTAATTCTTCAATCTTCAATTTTCACTATTCAATCCTATGAAGGGGGGGCAATGAAAGGGGAAAAGCCAATACTTCGAATCGATTTTTATCTTAAATTGTTAGCTGGGCTTATCGCCGCAGCGTTTTTGAGTTTAACTCCCCAGGCAAATGCCCTCACCTGGTCACAAGTCCTAGAACGCGCCCGCGGCCAAACGGTAGACTGGTTTATGTGGGGTGGGTTTCCCTCTACCAACGCCTATGTCAATGGCTATGTCGCCCCACGTGTCAAGGAGCTATATGATGTCAAACTGCGCCAGGTGCCGGTCAAAGACATTTCCGAAATCGTCAGCAAACTGCTGGTCGAAAAACAAGCCGGTAAAAATAAGGGGGGTGAGGTTGATTTAATGTGGATTAATGGAGAAAATTTCCGCACCTGTAAAAAAAACAATCTTCTTTACGGGCCGTTTGCCGACCGTCTGCCCAATCAGAAGCTTGTCGATTGGACCCGTCCAGCGGTTTATAACGACTTTGGCGAACCTGTGCAGGGGTTGGAATCTCCTTGGGGAAGTGCTCAGGTGGTGATGATCTACGATTCCCGGCGCATTCCAAATCCGCCGCAAACCATGGGGGACCTGCTGGACTGGATTCGCAAACACCCCGGGCGTTTTACTTATCCGGCCCCTCCCGATTTTACCGGTTCGGTGTTTGTTCGCCACATCTTCTATCATGTGTCCGGCGATGTCGCCTCCTGGCAGGGTGAATTTGATGAAAAACAATTTGATGAAACTGCAAAGAAAACCTATATGCTCTTAAAGGAGATGGCCCCCAGTCTATGGCGTCAGGGTATGACCTATCCGGAAAATCCCATCCGA
>JASFFJ010000182.1:0-11261 GCA_050124355.1 Desulfobacterales bacterium
AGGATATACGGATCTTCCAGGTTGACTTCCATTTTTTCCGGATCGGTTACGAAATAAGGGGAAAGGTAGCCGCGGTCAAACTGCATGCCTTCAACGATTTCCAGGGTGGTTTCCATACTTTTGGCTTCTTCGACGGTAATGACCCCTTCCTTGCCGACCTTTTCCATGGCCTCGGAAATCAGATTGCCGACCATCGGATCGTTGTTGGCCGAAATCGTGCCAACCTGAGCTATCTCTTTTTTGTCCTTGGTAGGTTTGGACTGTTTTTTCAATTCCTCGACTACGGTGGCAACGCCCTGATCGATTCCCCGTTTGATCGCCATGGGACTTGCCCCGGCGGCCACCAGTTTCTGACCTTCACGGTAAATGGCACGCCCCAGAATGGTGGCGGTGGTGGTGCCGTCGCCGGCCATGTCACTGGTTTTGCTGGCGACCTCTTTGACCATCTGCACACCCATGTTTTCAAATTTTTCGGACAGCTCGATTTCTTTGGCCACCGTGACACCGTCTTTGGTGATCACCGGTGAGCCGAAGGATTTGTCTAAGACCACATTGCGGCCCTTCGGACCCAGGGTAACGGCCACGGCATCGGCCAGGGTGTTGACACCCTTCAGCAGATGGTCCCGGGCCTTGGAACTGTATGAAATCATTTTTGCAGGCATTTTATTTCCCTCCTTTGTTATTCTACGATGGACAATATATCGTCTTCTTTCATAAAAACATGTTCGATGCCCTCAAACTTGATATCCGTACCGGCATACCTGGCAAAAAGAATTTGGTCACCCGCTTTGACCTCCAGCGGAATACGTTTGCCGTCATCTCCCATTTTACCGGGGCCGGCGGCAACGACTTTACCACGCTGGGGTTTTTCTTTGGCCGTATCGGGAATGATGATCCCACCGGCATTTTCTTGTTCTTTCTCCTCTCTGATGATGAGTACTCTGTCATTTAATGGTCTGATTTTCATCTTCACCAATCCTTCTTTATTAATAATGTAATGCGCCGGAGAACCTAGAACCGAACTTGTGTGATTTGCTCTCTAAAATAGCCAAACATTGATCATTTGACATTGAATTCTTAATTTTGATGGACAATGAATCACTACCCTACGCCTTGCGCCAATTCGCCCAAGACTCATGCCTCGGGCCAAACAAAAATTATTTATATTTTTATGAAAACCCTAATTTCTCTCGCCGGTATTGTCCAAAATGGGCTGAAAGTTCCTAACATGTATCAGCTTGTTCCCATCCAAACGTTGCATGATTTTGCCTTCTATCCTGACCTTTACATGGAGTTGGTTTAGCAGCTCACTTTCCATTCGGTTGCGGGCAACAAGATAGACCTCTTCCTTGTCGGTATGGATGGTAATCTCGATAACCTTGCCGCTTTCATCCCATTTATTCGGTATGATTAATCCCTCGATGTCGTTTCGGCTGACTGCTCTTTTCTTCCCCACTTGAACAATTTCCTAGTTTCCAGCACGAGCTGTTATTTACATTACTCTCGATGATGACAGAGCAATAGTTGTGCCAATATCTTAACATACTGTAATTTTTATAAATAAAAATATAACGAGAACATCAGCAGGAATTCGCAGTTCAGTTATAAAAAGCAGGGTTGCACAATATGGGTGCGACGGAAGAAGGGCGAAACGAATATGGTTTTGAAATAATTTAATTTATGAGATCAGGAACTCAGAATTCCGATTTAGCCCGGATCAGAACTGTCGGTTCATTATTCATATAAATTGAAGCAACATGAACAAATTGTTTAGTTACCCGGATTTTTATTGACAAAGTCTTCTTGGATTAATTAACAGTCATCGAATGATCTAACGCACTCGGGATCCCACAACCAAATTCGATTAACATACAATTTCGATCAAACCAGACGATATTCAAGTCAGAGGTTGGGCTAAAATGAAATCCATTCTCATTATTTCTCAGAAAGAAGACGAAGCCCGATTGATTCGTGAATCTTTACCTTCAGATTATCAGGTGCAGGATGCAGATACGGTTAAAAATGCGCTGAACCTGCATCGCCAAAGCTCGTTTGATGTAATTTTTTCTGATTTAAAATTGCTGCAAGATACCACCGAGACCAATGACATTGCCGAGGCAATCAAGCCTTTCAAAGAAATGAATCCCCATGCTGAAGTGTTGATATTATCATCCAAAAAATTCATTCATGATACTGTAAAAGCTGTCAAGGCCGGCGCCAACAACTACCTGACTTATCCCATTGATCCTGCCGAAGTCCGGCTTGCCATCGAATCCGTAAACGAATCTATTTCAAAAAATCTGGAATTGGATTACTTAAGGGATCAATTCTGGAAGGCCGAATGGCGAGATATCATCGACTCTCGCGATGCCGGCATGCGGGAGGTGTTTAAAAAGATCCGTGCCGTTGCCTCGACCAAGGCTACCGTGTTGCTTATTGGTGAGACCGGTACTGGCAAAGGATTAATGGCAAGAATGATTCATTTGCACAGTAACCGCTGTGAGGAGTCGTTTATCAGCGTTCATTGCGGCGCCATACCGGACACACTTCTGGAAAGCGAGCTTTTCGGCCATGAAAAAGGCGCTTTCACCGGTGCTGTACGAAAAAAATAGGCAAATTCGAAATGGCCCGAAGCGGTACGATCTTTTTGGATGAGATCGGCACGATTTCACCCCCGGCTCAGATCAAGCTATTACAGGTGTTGCAGGACGGCACCTTTAGTCGCATCGGCGGCGAAGAGACGCTGCAGAACGACGCCAGGGTGATTAGCGCTACCAATGCTGATCTTGCCGAGATGAGTGAACAGGCTGAGTTCAGAAAGGACCTTTATTATCGCCTGAATGTATTTCCGATTGAACTTCCACCGCTCAGGGAGCGCGTTGAGGATATTTCTCAGATCGTTGAAGTGTTTTTGAAAAAACTGAAAAAAAGACATGAAAAGAACATCCATTCTGTCCATCCTCAGGTTCTGCAGGTATTTGAAAATTACGCGTGGCCCGGTAACATCCGGGAACTGGAAAACTTGATGGAACGGGCCTGTATTCTGGAGACGACAAATGTGTTGACACCTGAGAGTTTTCCTGCCGAGCTATTCGAACCCGGTGATGCGCGAGCCGTCCTCCCGGTCGAAGCTCACCTGCCGCTGGCCGATGCCCGCAGACGTGCCATTGATGACTTTGAACGCCAGTATCTCAAAGAGTTATTTGCTCGCACCAAGGGCAGGGTCAATCGTGCCGCCGAAGATGCCGGCATCAGCTCTCGCCAGTTGAACAAGCTCATGTTAAAATATGGCATCCAGAAAGAAGCTTTTAAAGACTAAAATTTATCCGAATTACTTTGCTTCATATTTTCAGAAACTGTGTACCTGCAAACGATTGAGGTTGTTTTCAGACCCATCTTTTTCTTTAATATTCCTACTATTTTCTCAGTCGGCTCCCCGTCTTTTGTTGAAACCCGAACTATGAGTTCAGGTTCTCAAAATATCGGAAAAACAAGTTCATATCTTTCAATTACTAATATTTTCAGTATATTAAAATCCTACTACTCACTAAAACCAATAAGGATGGCAAACCCAAATTGCATACCATTTGTCCATAATAAGACTCAAATTCTATTTAGATTCATAATGATAACTGTGGGTTGAAGGTTTGGCACGGGTAGTGCATGGTTAATCCGGAATTTGCCACAAAAAATCATATGAGAAGAAAGCGATATAATGGAAAAATCCACCAACATAATTTTGAAAATATCCGAACTATATGCTGCAGACATGTTTGCTCAACTGACGTCCGAACAGGCGGTCATAACAATGATAGTCGAGTTTTAAATAACTCTTTGATAATTTCCCCAAAATGGATACACTGTTATTTATCGGGTTACTATCCTGAATCGTCTGGAAGGGATCGGAGTGTTGAATTTGTTGGCCATCGACGATTTATGGCCGTTGATGAAGGCGAGCACATTGATCCGGACAGTGTGATATCATTAGGATATGATGATGTGTGGCAATTTAGCCGGGGAGTCATGCGAGATATTCGAGGACTGGCTTTAGGAAACCAGATACCATTGCAAAATATCAATTTTTCTGCGGAAGCGGGAGCGAATATATGGAAGAACCGATTGCATTTTCCAGTCGCATAGCTAAAAATTTCAAAGTATTTGCAATTCATATGGTTGGATCTTTCCGAGACCTGGTTCCAATCATATGTGTCATCGCCGTCTTTCAGCTGCTGGTCTTGCGACAACCTTTTCCCGAACTGCTTGACACGATCATCGGACTGGTTCTTGTTGTCCTTGGCTTGGCTTTTTTTGTTATGGGTTTGGAGATAGGACTCTTTCCCATCGGCGAAGCGATGGCAGAGGCGTTTGCCCGCAAAGGAAGTTTGTTCTGGCTGCTTCTGTTTGGTTTTGGACTTGGATTTTCAACCACGATCGCTGAGCCGGCACTGATCGCGGTGACAAAAGAAGCCGCCGTGGTGGCCGCCAAGGGAAAGTTCATCGG
Organism: Desulfobacterales bacterium; assembly: GCA_050124355.1. Taxonomy (GTDB): domain Bacteria; phylum Desulfobacterota; class Desulfobacteria; order Desulfobacterales; family JAFDCJ01; genus JAFDCJ01. The sequence continues at coordinate 4,502 of JASFFJ010000182.1, forward strand.
CGCCGATCCCATTTCCATGAGAACCTACGCCATGGGGCTGCGCATAACGGTGGCCCTGTCTGTGGGGGTTGCCATCCTGGTGGGCCTCGTCAGGATTCTCAAAGGATGGCCCATTCAATACCTCATCATCGGCGGCTACATCGCTGTCATGATCATTACGGCTTTTGCGCCAAAGGAAATTGTCGGCATTGCCTATGATTCGGGGGGTGTAACGACATCAACCGTGACCGTGCCCCTCGTGACAGCTCTGGGGGTGGGGTTGGCTTCCACGATTCGTGGACGCAACCCCCTGGTGGACGGCTTCGGCCTGATTGCATTTGCTTCCCTTTTACCAATGATCTTTGTAATGCTTTACGGCATGGTATATTTTCGCTGAGATTAGGATACAAAGATGGATCTGATCACTACATTTACGAACATCCTTGCGCTGACGGTTAAAGACATTGTGCCGGTTGTGGCCCTGCTGCTGTTTTTTCAACTCATTGTTCTGCGCAGGCCTTTGCCGAATTGGAAACGAGTGGCTTTAGGGTTTTTGTTTGTCCTTATCGGATTGACCCTGTTCTTGGATGGACTGGAAACCGCGCTGTTTCCAATCGGCAAGATCATGGCCAAACAACTGTCGGCTCCAGAATTTGTTTTTGGGACGAAAGACGTCCCCCCGGAGGCGCCCTGGTTTAAATATTCCTGGGTCTTTGTATTCGGCGCTCTGATCGGATTTGCCACAACGGTGGCCGAACCAGCGCTCATCGCCGTGAGTTTCAAGGCGCAGGAGGTTTCACGCGGCGGCTTAAACCAGTGGGGATTGCGTTTGGCGGTTGCGGCTGGCGTGGCCATTGGCATTGGAATCGGTACGTTTCGCATTGTGACCGGAACACCATTGTATCTTTATATTATTGCGGGATATGTGATTGTTATCATCCAGACCGTATTTGCGCCCCGCGAAATTATTCCCCTGGCTTATGATTCAGGGGGAGTCACGACCTCGACCGTGACAGTGCCCCTGGTAACCGCTTTGGGGCTGGGGCTGACCGAAACTGTGCCGGGACGTGATCCGGCGGTGGATGGATTCGGATTGATCGCCTTTGCAAGCGTTTTCCCCATAATGACGGTGATGGGGTATGCTCAGATTGCGCAATGGATATCACGACGCAAACTGAGGACCAATAGGGAGGAATGACATGAATTATAAGTTAATTATCGCAATGATCAAGACCGACGTAACCGACAAAATTGTCACGGCCGCTAAGGCTGCCGGCGGCACCGGCGCGACCATCATTCCGGCCCGCGGAACAGGGATTCATGAAGCCAAGACCTTCTTCGGACTGACCCTCGAAGTCCAGACCGACGTCGTCCTCTTTCTTCTGGAGGCAAGTCTGGTGGCACCGGTGCTCGATTCAATCCATCAAGCCGGTCGTTTAAAGGAAGCAGGAACGGGGATTGCCTTTGTGGTCGACGTGGAACATGCCGTCGGGCTCGAAAGTCAACTGGAGCACTTCAGGCGGGCGGCCGAAACTCACGATTAGGCCGCATCCGAACCGCGGGTGAAAAATTAATTCGATGGTTAATTACCTTTTTTGTAGTCAGTATAAATTTCATCCGGCACTGCAATTGACTCATTATACACCGGACCTTTGCAATGAAGCTTATTTTCAGCGAACTGATCCTTTTAATTACGAAAAAGCAGAAGCGGATATTTGGAAATTAGCAAAATTTTTTCTCGCTCTGATCGTGATGGTTACCGTCTACAGTATCCTGTTCCACTTCCTGATGATATTTGAGAACAGAGAATTCAGTTGGATCACCGGCTTTTACTGGACGTTGACAGTAATGTCCACCCTTGGTTTTGGTGACATCACCTTTGCCACAGATGTTGGCAAGTTGTTCTCGATTATTGTCCTCATGTCGGGCATTGTGTTTCTGCTGACCATGCTTCCCTTCACTTTTATCCAGTTTTTCTATCTGCCGTGGCTGGAGGCCCAGGCCCGGGCCAAAGTACCGCGAGAATTGCCCAAAGGTACCAGAGATCATGTAATCCTTACCCATTATGATTCGGTCACGATAACTCTGGCAGAAAAATTCCGCCAGTATCACCATAAATACGTTGTCGTGGTAGAAGATGTGCCGCAGGCACTGGAACTTCAGGACTTAGATTTCAGGGTGGCAGTAGGAGAATTAGGCGATCCGGAGACCTACCGGCGCTTGAAAACCGAAGATGCTGCTCTGGTAGTCGCCAATGTCGACGACATGACGAATACCAACGTCGCCTTTACCATTCGTGAGATTTCTAACAATGTCCCTATCTTTGCAAATGCTGATCTTGACGACTCTGTCGATATCCTTGAACTGGCTGGAAGCACTCACGTCTTTCAATTTACAAAAATGCTGGGTCAATCACTGGCACGCAGGGTTCTCGGCACAACCACCAAGGCCAACGTTATCGGAAAGATTGAATCGCTCCTGATCGCAGAGGCTCCGGCCATGAGAACACCTCTTGTCGGTAAAACCCTTCAGCAAAGTAAGCTACGCGAGACAATTGGAATCAATGTAGTGGGCGTATGGGAACGGGGTGAATTCATCATCCCTACCGCACAGACCCCTATCAATCCAACAACTGTTTTGCTGCTGGCCGGATCCGCTGACCAACTTAGTGAGTATGACCAGATATTCGGCAGGGATAAAATATACCAAGCCCCGGTGCTGATTCTGGGCGGTGGCAGGGTCGGCCGGGCTGCCGCAGATGCCTTGATGAAGCGCAATATTGATTACCGAATCATCGAAAAGAAACAAAATCTTATTGAAGATGAACGCTATATCTACGGCAGTGCTGCTGACATCAACACGCTTATGCAGGCCGGGATCAAAACGGCCCCTTCGATCATCATTACCACCCATGACGATCCGACCAACATTTACTTAACGATGTACTGCCGCAGGCTGTCTCCCGATTTACAGATCATCAGTCGAGCGAATCTCGAAAGGAACATCTCCAAATTACACACTGCCGGCGCATACCTGGTGATGTCCTATGCTTCCATGGCCGCCAGTACCATCCTCAACCTGCTCAAGCCTGATGAATTATTAATGCTGGCCGAGGGATTAAACATATTTCGGGTTGTTGTGCCCCCATCTTATGTGGGTAAATCTCTTGCGGAAAGCCACATCCGATCCCAGACAGGCTGCAATGTGGTTGCCATCTGTGATCGGGAGGCAATGAATATCACTCCGGAACCATCCTATCGCTTTAGCGAAAATGATGAGCTCATATTGATTGGTAGTGAAGAGGCCGAAAGCAGCTTCTTTAACATGCATTCGGAAATGAGAAAGATCAAGGCTTCATAGGCTGAGGCATGGCCATGAATTCATTCTTTATTTTTTTATTTTTGGCTGGATGTTTGTCGGGCACCGTATTTTTCAGACATGGAGACGTTTCACCATGACGGATAACACTAGTTTACTTCCCTTGATTCAGAAGTTTTTTGAAAATGATTTAAGCGCCGCTGCTGGTGTTATCGAAAGTATGTCCGAAGAGGAGGCCGCCGCTGCGCTCAAATCACTGCCGATACCGCTGGCAGTTCAAGTCGTGAAGGTCCTGCAAGTCAGTTATGCTGCCGCGCTGCTAGAAGACGCTGATGATCAATTCATAATCGAGATGACATTACACCTCGATCCCCAATTTTTGGCTTCAATCATGATGCGCCTGCCGCCGGAAGCCCGCAAGCGACTGTCAAAGCACATCTCTACAAAACTCAAAGAGCAGATCCGGGAACACCTGGATTACCCGGAGGGCAGCATTGGGCGGACCATGACCACAGACTTCATCGCTTTAAAAAAGGAAAATCAGGCCCAAGAAGCAATTGAAAAAATTCGTGCATTGGCTAAAAAAAGATACCCCTCTTCCTACGTTTATGTGGTTGATAAGGAAAACCGCCTTGTCGGGGTGCTTAACATGCGCGATCTCATGCTGGCGGCACCCGATCAGACGCTGGATGAAATCAGTCGCAGGGACTTTTTTGCACTGCACTGTTTTACCGACCGACAGGATGCCGCCAATGAGCTCGCCAAGCGTAAATTTTTTGCAGCGCCGGTTGTTGACAGTGAAAACCATATCCTCGGCATCGTCAAAGCCGAGCGTATGATTCAAGGGGCTCAGGAAGAAATTTCCAGGGACATTCAGCAGATGTTCGGCGCCGGCGCGGATGAGCGCGTTTTTTCGACCATACTATTTTCTTTAAAAAAGCGGCTGCCCTGGCTTCACATCAACCTGGCAACGGCCTTTTTGGCTGCGGCCGTTGTGGCCCTTTTCGAAGGCATCATTGCCCAATTGACCATACTGGCGGTTTTCCTGCCGGTGGTGGCAGGCCAGGGCGGAAATGCAGGGGCCCAGTCGCTGGCGGTGGTCATGCGCGGTATCGTCATGCGCGAAATTCCCAAGGATAAAATTTTTCCGCTGGTTTTTAAGGAGTGCAAGATCGGCGCCATCAACGGCGCCGTCATTGGTGCCGTAACGGCGCTGGTGGCTTGGATATGGTACGGCAACCCATTCCTTGGTCTGGTGATCGGTCTCGGCATGCTGGTGAACTTAATATTGGCCGGTTTGTCAGGGGCATCCATTCCGCTGATTATGAAGAAGATCGGTATCGACCCGGCGCAAAGCTCAAGCATTATTTTGACCACAGTGACAGATGTGGTGGGATTTCTAGCATTTTTAGGATTCGCCGTTTTATTTCAAAAATATTTAATATAGTTAGTAGAGGGTTCCCCGAAAGTAAATTTACTTTTTAAACCAATCCAGCATGGCTTCCCACGTCCTCTGATCAGGCATAGATCCAGCGGAGGGTACGATAATTTTCATAACCGTCTCCTTTCTTCAAAATCTGTCGGGACCATCACCACGCTAAGGTCATGGAAGGAACACAATACACAAAAATTATTAAATGGTTACTTTATATCCTTATATCCTTCAAGATTTTTTTTACTAAGGTTCCAAGACCGGATTCGTCTGCGGGATCATCCAGTATATTTTCCAATGGAATTTCCGCTCTGGCAGCGTTCTGGTGTCCCCCGGCGGAGCCTTTCCAGCGTGCAAAAATCTTACGGGCCGTTTTGCCGGCATCGCCGCGAAAACTGGCATTTCTCATAATAACGACAAGATTTTTTTGGTAGACTCCCGATACGATGCTCCATTGAATTTCAGCAATTTTCATGAAAAAGTCGGCTATCAGAACCAGAAAATCAGGGTTATCCACCCTTTCCATGTGAACATAGGCGATATTTCTGATAAAAATAAGCCGCTCCATTGCCCGCCGATATTCGGACAGCATGCCGCGTGTCATCTCGGAAGATTCAATTTTCCTCAGCATACCCAGGCTGGTGAATGGGTAAAGATATTTGAAGGCGTTCATATCATGAGGAACGGCCGCCCTGACAAAATTATGGGTATCTGTTTTAATCCCGTAAAAAAGGGCGGTTGCCAATTTCGGAGATGGCTTGATTTTGCCGGCTTTGAGATACTCGGCCATGATGGATGCGTTTGCTCCGAAATCTTCTCGGATGTCGAGAAAATCAGCCGTTACCGGGTCAGTGACAGGATGGTGATCGATGATGATATTATATTTGTGGTCCATGAACAGTTTATGGTGGTGCGGCTGGGAATCCACCAGTGCCCACTTTTTAATCGACGAGCGTTTCAGGTAGCGGATGTGTTTCTGGTCAACAGAAAGAAATTTTACGAAAGCAAGATTATCCGCTCTCTTGATGGAATTGACCCGATAAATCAATACCCGTCTAGCTTTCTTCCAGAAAATTCGTTTCAACGCCATGGCGCTGGCCATGCTGTCAGGATCCGCATTGATTAAAACACCCAGGGTGTCGGAAGGCTTTACAATTTCCAGAAGCCGGCTGTATTTTTTTGCAAACGATATTGATTTTGGAAAAGGTGTTTCCATCATTTTTACCACCTCTACGTTATTTTCTTAGGCACAGATTTCCTACAGTGATATTTTTAGGCCATTCATTTATTTTTCCATCGTCCTGACGGATTTCGTGATCCCTGCAAGGGTGGTTGGATAAAGCTAACCTGATGCATTTTTGATGGCATGCTCGTGTTATAATTTGCAATCCACGTGCCATAAACGGCGGCTGCCAGTTAACTCTCAAAACCCAAAGACGCGAGTTGTTTTCCCTCAATTTGGCAATAATGACAATTATCAGGTCTGGAGCGTAACCCTGGTCTTTTTAGCACTTAATATTATAGTAAATACTTATTTCGATACCAAACGATTTGCCACCATGAACTTTTCCAAAGGCAGGATCACAAACTCGAGAATATGCGATCCGACAGGTGAAAGGGGTGCATAAAACGGATTAAATCGGAAGGCGGAGTTCTGATAATGATAATTTTAAGAACTTTTTGTTCCTTAGCAGCCCTTTATTTTCTTCCTTTCCGCATCCATGATTTCTTTAATATCCATGGCGCTGGCAGTAGGTCCGGGTGAAAGGCATGCCTAATTAGTGCCCGTCCATAAAAATCCGTTACCAAGGACGGGCATCTTTTGGTGTTTCCAATTCAGAAATGAGGATTTTTGTCCAAGGTCAAGGAAATCAAGCGCTTGTGCGGAGGCGTAGTTTACTACGCCGCACAAATAAGCGCGCAGATTGACGCTGAGATTGGTCAAAAAGACCATTTGTGGATGGAAACTAATTAGATGCGAAATCTGATTCATTGGCACGTCGCTTAATCTTCTCGGATGTTTTTGGATCG
>JASFFJ010000183.1:0-11242 GCA_050124355.1 Desulfobacterales bacterium
AAACTACTTCGAGCCGGAGGAAGCGGAAGTGTATAAACAGGGTAATCAACTGGTCATTCGCCTGAAGTCGATCCAGTTTCCCGTCGGTAAAGACACCATTATGCCAAAAAACTATGAAACACTCAGTCGAATCGATGTTATTGTCAGACCTGCCACTCAACCGGCACAATAGGCGTCTTAAATCAATAGGAGGAATACTATGTCAGTAACGATACTTAGCAAACGGTTGTTTAAAATCGATCAAAAGGAAAACCTGATCCCCCTTTTTAAGGAACTTCGAGATCTTGCCAAAAAGCAGAACGGGTTTATTTCAAGGGGAACTTTCTCAAGTTTAACTGATCCTGGTGAATATATCGTTATTAGTGAATGGGAAACAGTGGACGAATGGAGAAACTGGATGGATAAGAAAGAGACCCGCAAGATCCAGGGAAAAATTGATTCGCTGCTTGGTGAAAAAACCTTTTTTGACGTTTATTTGCCGGAAGAATTTTGAAAATTTTAACGGGGTCAAGACAGATCAATAGCAAAATATTCGAAAAGGTCTTTAAAATATGTAATGGACTGCCCTTTTTCAGTCATCGGTCAAGGTGGTCCCTGGCATTTTCGCTGTTTAATATCTAACGCCTTTTTATGTTGTGGACGGACAGGCTATGGGGGGATTTCAATTTCAACTATATAAAAACTAAAATAGTCGGAGAATTTTCAAATGCGAAGACGCAGTTATATCAAATTGTTAAGCTTTTTCTATTGCTCTGCAACGATTTTGTTTCTCTTCAGTCTTGTTTTCGCAGTCGAAATTATCATTGTTGGTGAGGTGAACTATCTCTTTCAGATAATGGCGGATGGTCAAACGTATGAGGTTGCCAATACAGCAATAGGCGATGACCTGGTAATTAACCACACCGCCGAAAAGGTAGAGATCACCGGGACAATAGAAGAGAAAGGGGAGACGAAAACAATTACCGTGAAATCATTTAAAGTTGTACCAAAAATAAATAATTCCCCCGCAGTTCTTGAGTGGGGTGACAAAAACGTGCTACTAACCCCCGATGAATAAGCCGGATTTGGTTTTGGCACAATTTCCGTCCTTTTTCACACCTTTTCCAAAAAAGTATTATTTTCCGCCTTTACTTGTACCTGATGTTCCAATAATTCTAACAAGCTGAAATTACCAAAGTAATTTACCTAATCAACCAGTCAACCAATAATCTATTCAACAACGTCTGAAACCATGATTTAGCCCTAAAATGCTTTTTCGAAAGGGTGATTCGCTTCTCAATAATTTCAGGTTACGATGATGCTGGTTCCACAAGCTTTAGCCGTAGCAGCAGGCCTGACCGGTTTTACCAGTGGGGTTGATTGCCGATGCGTTTGCCCATGACTTCCAATGTTTCCGTTACAACGACAAATGATTCAGGATCTATTTTGCGAATCATCTCCTTGAATCGCGACAGCTCCGCAAAGGTTATCACCGAGTACAGGATGTGCAACTCCTGACCGGTATAACCGCCCTCACCGCGCACAACGGTAACGCCCCTCTGCAGATGATCTGTAATTTCACGAGATATCTCCCGCCAGCGTGGGGAAATTATCATGATCGATTTTCGCTGGCTAAGCCCCACAAGCACCAGGTTAAAAAAATGAGTCGTTACATAAAGGTAAATCAGGGTATACAGAATCATTTCAAGTGGAATGCGGAATGCCGCGGAACCCATCAATACAGCATTAAACACCAATGTGAATGTGCCGGGTCGCAGGGAAAATTTCTTGAACAATATCACGGAAAGAATATCCAGGCCTCCGGCAGATCCCAGTGACTTTAAAATTATTCCGGATCCGATACCGGTGATAATTCCTGCGGTTAAACTCGCGAGAATCATATCGTGAATCTCAATTATGGAAAAAGGCAACAGCATCGCCCCAGAGAAGATAGCGACTCCGGCAATGCTGTATAAGATAAATCGACGCCCGACGAACAGCCATCCGACGATAAAAAGGGGAATATTCAACAAAAAATATAACCCCCACGGGTAGCATCGGCAAAACATAGTGTAATAGAAGCGCCAGTCCCGTAACGCCGCCTGCTAAAAATTGCTTGGGGACCAGAATTCCTCTGATCGCGACAGCACAGAGAACGCTGCCTGCAGAAATCAGTAGCAGGTTAAGACCGATGGTCTTGATCGAACTTATATGTTTCATAATAATTTTCATTGATCAAAAATTCCGATGGTGAATCTCTCTCAAGGTCATCGATTTCAAATCTTCAACCAGCGCTACCAGGTGAGTAATCATAATTTCCCAAAATTTTTTGCCCTTTTCAGCACTTGCCTTGGTTGGATCGCCCATCACCCCGCTTTGTGAAATTTTTTGCGTATAGGCGTACCATGAAACACCGCGCTTGGAGGTAAAATCAAGGTATCGGCTGGAAAATTTCGGCACTTCCCGGCTGGCCTGATTCATCTTGACCAAATGGGGCCGCACCGCCAGCGTCGTACTGGTTTCGATTTCTCCGGCATGCACATCATTGGGTGTCTCCGCCAGCGCATAAATATCCACGTCGCTGGTCTCCCCGGTATCTACGCAAACAAAAATTTGTGCATCGCGATTGATCATTTGGGCGGCATAATTCAGGGCCGGGCTGTTGCCGCCATGTCCATTGATGATCACCAATTTCTTGATGCCGTTGCGTGATACGCTGATGCCGATGTCATGCACCAGTTTGGATAGCGTGTCGTTGGAAATGCTGACGGTTCCCTTGAATTCTTCATGGTGGTAGGAAACACCGTAGGATATGCTCGGTAATATCAGCGGTTTTGGTTCACTGCAGGCCTCCGCAACCCGCAGTGCCAGATATTTCGCATCAAAGGCATCGGTGTCTACGGGTAAGTGAGGTCCATGCTGCTCAATGGCCCCCACCGGTAGCAGGGCGATGTCAACTTGCTGAAAACGTTCCTGCGCTTCCGGCCAGGTGAGTTCTCCCCACAGATACCCTTGACCGTCTATAACGTGATCTGTCTTTTGTGAATTAAGCTGCGATTCCTTGATGTCAAGTTCAAAGGCAAATGGTTGACGCAGGCCAGAATCGCCAAAAGGATCAAAAGTTACCCAGCTTTTTCCGATGCGGAGCATGGCTCCGTCGGCATATTGCATGAAAATCCGCAGCAGGGGTATCCGCAAATCTACCGGTATGGAATTCATTGGTGACACCCTGGGATCGTAACGCAGATTCAGGACTTTTGGCTGCTCGCTAAACATTTCTTTCTGATTTTCAGGTACAACGACCAGCCCCTTCTGCAACAGCATAAATCCGAGCTGGCGTACCCCGCTGGATTCCTGGGTGACCCCCTTTTGAATAAATCCGGTCAACGCATTTTTTACTTGGGATGCCCGATAACCGCAGTGTCCGGGATCGACATCCAACGCCAACAGCATGCTGACAATTCGGCGACATTTCTCGCATTTGCCGCAGGGATAGATGCGATCCTCTTCTTTGTGGGTGGCGTGACAGGAAGTTTGATATTGCTGCAGTTCAGGATATCGTAGCGCCAGAATCTTTTCGATAAGAAGTTCCGACAGTGGCCGCAAAATGGAAAACTGACTGATCGTCCATCCTTTGCGCATAAAAAAGCGTGTGACGGTTTGATCGAAATAGATGCTTTGATCATACAACCCGTCATAATGGAGAATTCCGAAACTGGTTTTGCGAACTGAGGTGTCGAACTCATCGCCGATGAGTAATCGGCCAATGCCCCTTTTGCGCATCAAGGGCAAAACGCCAAATAAAAAAACGGCGACGGTCCACAGCCGAATGGGATACTCATCGGATCTTACATCAGCAAAATCCTTGCGAATAAACGGGATGCGTTTCAGCATCCATGAAAATAGTCGATCTGAGTTAACCCAGACCCGGGCGGTATTGGGTATGTTGTCCTTGAAATGGCGATAGGCATTTAAAGCGGTGAACCAGTGCCGGCCGGACTCATTAACAAAAATCGGATGAACCTCGCGGTCGATCTCATTGAGCAGTCCGTAGCTCAATAAGCTATCTTTGCCGCCGCTGGAGAGAATGCAGTGTTTGTCTCCTTGGACTGACCAGGGTTGCCATGCCGAGCCGGCTTTACTTCGCAAGGCCTGTGGAAATAGCAGCTTGGCGTGAAGATATCTCGGCCGCTTTTGCGGCGACAGGCCGGCGGCAGGTCCCACCAAAAACGGGTTAGGTTCCAGAAATTTTTTAACGTAAATTTCCCGAGCCGTATTTTCCGCCATGTCCCGGATAAACCGGCGGTCAATGTCATCAAAAAGCCCGTGGAAAACCAGCGTGTCACAAAACAGACCATAATTCAAGGCTACCTGGGCGGCAATCATATTGGCCAGGTTTTGGGATTCCGGTTCAACAGGATCAAATACCGTCTCCTCGTAGTTATAGATAAGCTCAGTTTGTTCCATTTTGCCACTGTAAAACAGGCGATAGGGAGCTATCAATCGCCTGGGTTCCAGCCTTACCGGCCCGATTTCCAGGCGTTCGAAAACCTTGAGCACGGCAAGCAACTCACCGGCTGAATTTTCTAAGACCATGATGTCTTGCCTCGGCGGTATAAACTCAAAAAGCCCCTGTAGATGCCGGCCAACGTCGTCCCGTTAGATACCGGTACAGCGACGGCTGAAGGAGCATCCCGCAGTTCATCGTAAATCTCGTAGGCAATTTGGCCGTAAGCCCGAAGCTGAGTCAGTGTATTGCTGCCACCCGGATTGGCATCGTAGAGTTCTTTTTTACGGGCCTCTCCACCGGAGACATCCACCGCGTTTTCATAGTCACCCGGCACCCGAATTATTTCAGCCCCTAAATGGGTCATCTCTTTTATACGATTCGTATGATAGTCCTGCGGGATATAAACTTGGCAGCGCAGACCCGCAAAGCCGGCGGCAAGCGCAACGGCAACACCGTAGTTTCCGCAGGTCGCTACTGTCATCGTATCGAACCCCCGTCGCAATGCATCCATGGCCTGGGCAAAGGCGATACGGTCCTTCTGGGTTCCGGTGGGATTACCACCCTCGAATTTTAAATAAATTTGGCGCAGCCCTACCTCACGCTCTATGTTTCGCGCCCGAACGAGCGATGTATCTCCGACTTCCGAATCAAAGATATCTTCATAGGCTTCCAGACGAGACTCCATCGGCAGCTCAGGATTCTCAGAAATTTTCTTCTTCTCATCGACTTCCCGAATAATTTTAAAGGACTCCCCGGTAGCGCCATCTACCAGATTAAACGGTCTATTGTCATATTCCATGTCTAATTTGCTTTCCATTTGGATAGAACTTCGCGTACACCTTTTCTAGCCACTATTTCCCCTTGGGTACCATGTGCTTTGTTGCTTTTTTTTTGAATATTCTCGCGCGACATAACGTATCGGAAAATCCGGATGTGACAGATATGCTTGAGTACTTTCTAAATACGACGTTAGGAGGTCGTTGAAGACCTCATCCTTTTCCTTTTCACTGATGAAATTGCGTTCTCTCTGGTGTTCATAACGGACACATGTATCGAAAATTTTTTTTAGTTCGCCAACCTGAAGATTAAGCTTTGAACTTTCAAAGGCGTTATCTGCCAAGTAATCAATGGAAATATCGACTTTCGCTACCATTTTAACGAGCCAGCGGTCTCCGGCAACTTTCTTAGAATAATCGTATATTTCAAGAATTAGGCCGTTTCCAAGCACAATCGTCTTGATTAATTTGTCGTTCATGGGATTTGTCCTCGTATCTGAGTGAAGTAAACAAATACATCCAAGGGACATGAAGTATTAAACGTGCAATGAAACAAGAAACACTCGTCATGCAGGTCCCGGATCAAATCCTTGATGACGGATCCAGCATCCAGGCTGTTCACCTGGATTCTGGCTACCGGATCGACTCCGGCACGGGCCCCGCCAGAATGACATTTGCTCAAGTATTTAATCGCCAGAGTAATAATACCTGAATTTTGCAAAATCCAGGTATTATGTCTAATTAAACTCATAGGGTGGCTCAAAAGAGCTCACCCATAAAATATATGTACATAATCGTGTAACGATTCAACGACATCATGTAATCAGAGAGCTTTTCTTGACCCTCCCGATCCATGATTTATTCGGCATCATAGTATCGAACACCGATACCATATAATTCCGAATCATTTCGTATCAGTTTTTTGCACCATTTAACTTCACCCATCGAAATGGTTCGCAACCACCCGTAATCGGATGAACCCCAGGTACCCGAAAGTAATATCTCTATTCTAATGAAAACAGTCGTTCCGGACTTTATGGCCTGGTCAACTTCTATATAGATACCACTTCGACTAAAATTTAGAATCTTGGCATCAAATTGCATTGTCTCGTTAAAATGAGACAACTTGACAATCGCTTCACAGCCACAGCGTTTATCGCATCTTGTTTGCGTGTGATTGTTTATTTGTGCCGTATCCGTCACACATATTTCTATTGGTTCCATAGATGGTTCTCGAATCGTCATGCCGGAATTGATCCGGCATCCAAAGCGTGTTAAAAATACTGGTTTCCTGGTTCCGGATGGCGTCGGGCAAAGATCTTGCCGGGATGACTACAAAACCGAAGACCTGGACTTCTTACGAGTTCATCTGTCTTTCATATTTTAGCAATTGATATGCCAATCTAATAAAATATTGAAATTAAACGGTTAGTTTTATTTTGAAATTGTTTTTAGGAATCCGCTGTTCCGATTATTTAGAGAAGAATTTAAAATCTGAAAACAGAAATCAGAACTTTTACTTCCAGGTGTTGAAATTATCGGAATCGTAAGTTCCTAATAAATTATGGATCAATTATCCATAAAAAGTGATCATTTTACATCTCTTTCCCCTGGATAGCTGTCTGAATGCAAAATTCCGGAACTTGCAGTTCTTATGAAAACTTCTTTAAAATTAAAACCATATCAATTTCAGATAGTTAACGTTTTGGCATCTAAGTTGCAGAAGCAGAGACAACAAAAAATCTTCAATGAGAGGAATTGTGATTTATGGTCTGCCTGAGAGGGATCGTCGTACCGGCTGCTTGGGATCAAAACGGAAAAATCATCTCAGTGGCTATCGCCACTGACGACGAAAATGAGTACCTTGTCGAAACACAACAGACAGCCGCCAGATTGATGTCCCTGTTACGACAGGAGGTAGAGGTTACCGGTACAATCATTCAGACTAAAAAAAACGACATCATTCGGATAACGTCTTATAGCCGGCCATTAGAAGGTTCCGGCAAAAGTTAGCAGAAAGCATCTGTTGGGGGGATACATCATGAAAAGATCGATAGTTAGAGTCATTGTTTTGCTAGTAACCGTTTGTTTACTGGCATCGCCAGTTTTGGCCAAAAGGGTAACCCTTGTCGGAGAGATCAATGACAATTACCAAATTGTAGCCGACAATCAAATTTATGAAGTCGACGACACCCCACTTGGTGATGATCTGGTTAGAAACTATATGGCCTTCAGAGTAAAAGTCATTGGCGTGCTCAAAGAAATGGACGAGCTAAAAATCATCACCGTCGAATCCTTTGAAGTTATCGGAGAATAACGAGAGAAAAGCTCGGAGGATAATATGAGCCGGTATAATTTCGATGAAAATGAATTAGAGTTAGACGACCTGAGCCTGGATAGTGACAAGCGAAGATCCGCTGGAAATGACGTTGACCAGCCCAGGAGGTCTCCTATTCGCAGAAAAGATAAAATGCGACCAGAAGAGAGGGTGAAAGCAAAATCTAAGAAAAACCATAGGAAATTACAGCAACGAATCAAATACGAATTATATGATGCGATCAATGAATAAAATTGATTCGTAACTTCATTGGCTTGCCTTGACTGTAAGCTAGCTTGCGAATTGTGGTCTCTTTATACAAAATTGGGATAAAAGGTAGGTATCTGCGGGAAAATTAATCCAAGTTAAACCGGAAAATCAGAACCAGCAGTTCCGAGCAAATTGAAAACCGGAACGATTACTTCCGATTTTTAATCGTTTGGTGTTTAGCTACAATCAATCGTATTAATTGAAGGGAGAAATGTATATGAATAAGGCAGATCTGATAAATAAAGTGGCAGAAGGTGTAGACACCAAAAAGGTTGCACAGGAAGTAGTTGACTGCGTATTCTCCTCGATAACCCAGTCCTTGAAAAAGGGAGAAGATGTCAGCCTAGTGGGATTTGGATCCTTTAAAGTGATCAAAAGAAAAGCCCGTAAAGGCCGAAATCCTCTTACCGGTGAAGAAATCATGATTAAAGCTACCAAAGCTCCGAAGTTTACTCCCGGCAAAGCTTTGAAAGATGCTGTAAAATAAAGGCGTTTGTTGATCGAGTCTTATCCGAGCACCCAGCAAAAATTTTTATTAAACGGCAGAATCCTTCACCAGATTCTGCCGTTTGATATTGGATGGGTTGCTAGCCGCGAGGCGAGGACCTGCTTGACCACAAAAGATCCGTCTATTCGGATTACGAGAGCAGTTTACCTAGTTTCATACAAGCGGAGTAAAGGGAGCATATATGGACAGCAGAAAGCTGCGCTATTCACTGATGATGCTGGCGGCGCTCGTTGCTTTCGGCACCTTCGGTTACAATATTTTTGAACATATGCCCATCTTTGATGCTTTTTACATGACCATCATCACCATATCAACGGTGGGATTTTCCGAAATCATACCTCTGACCAAGGTGGGTCGAAGCATCACGGTAGTGATTATTATTTTAAGCATCAGTGTCGGAACTTACACCATCGGTGTTGTCATGCAATGGCTGGTCGGGGGGGAGCTTCAAAAGATTTTCGGGAGAAGAAAATTGCAAAAACAAATTGCGGAATTAAAAAATCACTTCATCATCTGCGGGTTTGGCCGCATCGGCCATATTATTTGCCAAGAACTATATGACGATGGTATTAAGTTTGTCGTTATCGAGCAGAGTCCCGCTGCGATTGAAGAGCTCGTATCCTTAAAATATCTTTGTCTCGAGATGGACGCGACGACCGAGGACGCCTTGATTGCGGGGGGTATCATGAATGCCAGGGGATTGGTAACGGCCGTCAATTCCGATGCCAACAATGTCTTCATAACGTTGACTGCCAAGGGTTTGCGCCCTGATATCTTCGTCCTGGCACGAGCATCCGAAGAAAGGAATGAAGAGAAATTGATGAAAGCCGGCGCCACCAGGGTGGTTTCCCCTTATCTCATCGGCGCCCGCAGAATGGCTCATGTGTTAAAGCGGCCGACAGTCGTGGACTTTCTGGATATCGCCACCATGGGCAACCATCTCGGACTGATTATGGAAGAAGCGGAGATCGGACAAAAGTCCGACTTCGTCGGAAAAAACCTGATCGAGAGCCGATTGAGACAGGAATTTGGCGTAATTATCGTGGCCATCAAGAAAACCTCCGGTCAAATGATATTCAATCCTTCCCCCACGGAAATCCTCGACGCTGGTGATGTCATTGTCATCATCGGCCAAATGGAAGACTTAAAGCGAATGAGAGCGATTCTTTGATCGTTGTTACCGTGAGGGAGATACATTTGCGATTGTATCTGTTGTGAAATTACAATTTGCCGCTTGACATTTATCTGTATCTAGAGTCAATAGACTCTTCACATAAAATCACCGTTTTTGAGAATAAAGATAGGCACCATGACACACGAGAAACTCACTATCGGATGGCGGGAATGGCTGGCCCTGCCCGACCTTGGCATCCAGGCCATTAAGGCCAAGGTCGATACGGGGGCCCGTACTTCGGCGCTGCACACCTTTGGGCTGGAGCCGTTCGAGAAGGATGGCAGCCTTAAAGTGAAATTTACCGTTCATCCGCTGCAACGACGAAAGGATATCGAGATCTGCTGCGTGGCCGATGTTGTCGATCGGCGCCGCGTGACCAGTTCCGATGGACAAAGCGAAAAACGCTATGTCATCCAGACGATTGTCGCTTTGGGAGAAATTAGGTGGCCGGTCGAATTGACGCTGACCAACCGAAAATTGATGCGCTTTCGCATGTTGTTGGGTCGGGCTGCCATCGCCGGCCGGCTAGTGGTTGATCCGGCAAAATCCTATCTAACCGGCCGTAAGTTGTCAAAAATTTACTCGGCTTTGAAGACAAAATAAGAGGTGTATCATGAAAATTGGTATTCTTTCACGCAAGGAAAGCTTATATTCAACTAGCCGGCTCAAAGAAGCCGGTATCCAACGCGGTCACGAGGTCCATATTATCGACACGCTGCGCTGCTATATGAACATCACCTCTCACCATCCCGCCATCCATTACAAAGGCGAGCAGCTGGTTGGCTTTGATGCCATCATTCCGAGGATTGGTGCCTCGATTACCTTCTATGGAACGGCCGTCGTGCGGCAGTTTGAAATGATGGATGTCTATTGCGTGAATGAATCGGTAGCCATCAGTCGGTCCAGGGACAAACTGCGCAGCATGCAATTACTGGCCCGCAAAGGGATTGGCTTGCCGGTGACTGGTTTTGCGCACTCAACCCAATTTACCTCCGATCTGATTGCCCTGGTCGGTGGCTCACCGTTGGTTATAAAAATGCTGGAAGGTACCCAGGGCATTGGTGTAGTGCTGGCTGAAACACATAAATCCGCCCTGAGTGTCATCGAAGCCTTTCGCGGTCTCAAAGCCAATATCCTAGTGCAGGAGTATATTAAGGAGGCCAGCAACAGCGACATCCGCTGTTTCGTAATCGGCGGCAAGGTCATGGCCACCATGATGCGCCAGGGCGGTGAAGGAGAATTTCGATCCAACATCCATCGCGGAGGAAAAGCCACCACGATTCGGATAACCCCGGAAGAGCGCTCAACAGCGGTCCGGGCCGCTAAAATCATGGGCCTTAATGTGGCCGGGGTCGACATGCTGCGCTCCAATCACGGCCCGGTTGTCATGGAGGTAAACTCCTCGCCGGGCCTGGAAGGCATTGAAAAAACCACCGGCAAAGATATTGCCGGTCAGATCATTGAATTTATCGAAAAAAATGCCAAACCGGGCAAGACCCGCACCAGAGGAAAGGGTTGAAGTAACCCCAATGTTGCAAACGTCGAAGGGCTTCAGAGTCAAGGCGTCAAGGGTGACGTCGTAATACGTTACTTCAAACCCTTGACAACGCAGAATCTGAAGTTCTCCGGCGTTCCCGGAGGGTAAACAAGATGGCAAAATCGTCCCCTTCCCTGGAATTCATTATCGTGTTGGGTCGCAACTAAAAGG